>CANHVD010000218.1 GCA_947463775.1 Planctomycetaceae bacterium
GAGTCTGGCACGAACGATGTCGTACAGGTGAGATTGTCAGCGGTTCCTACAAGTGCCGTGACGGTCCTGGTCTCTGTTGATGATTCATCAGAAGTTGGGGCTTCGATATCGTCACTGACCTTTACAGCATCTAACTGGAACGTTACGCAGTCAGTCACACTCACTGGCCTGGATGACGCGCTCGTGGACGGGCCTGTTATCTCGCAGCTTCGGTTTGCTTTTGCTGCTTCCAGTCCCGGCGCGTACGCTTCTGCATTGCCGAAGTCTGTTGCCGTCACGACAAGCGACAATGAAATCGCGGGGCTTGTGATTGCCGAAAGTGGTGGTTCTACTCTGGTCAGTGAAGCTGGTAGCAGCGACACGATTATAGTGCGGCTTACTGCAAGGCCGGTTCAGAATGTGATCCTGACGATTCAATCGCTGGATACATCGGAGTTCACTGTTTCGCCGATGACACTGACCTTTACGCCTGTCAATTGGAACGCGCCCCAGACTGTGACGATAGTTGGTGTTGACGATTCAATTTTGGATGGCAGTCAGACGTCCGCTTTGCGGATCAGGGTTGATTCTTTGTCGCAGTTGCAGTTTCAGGGAATCACGACAAATGTTTTGGTGACGACTTCTGATGACGAACTTGCTGTGCCGTCAATTGTTGCCCCAGAATCTCTGATCAGCAGCCAGCGACCGACAATCGTGTGGACCCCTGTCGCGGGAGCTACCTCGTATCGTGTGATTGTGGTTAATCGCACCACTAGTGGAACCGTGGTCGTCAACATAGTCATTGCCTCCAGCAGGATCCAGGTGTCGACGGATCTTGGAATTGGAGCGTTCTCGGTTCGCGTTCAGGCGATCAGCATCACCGGGCGCACAAGCGTTTGGAGTCAGGAACGTCAATTCCGCATCGACACCGCTCCGACGATGTCTCCGATACCTTTGTATGTAGATTCTCCGAAACCCACGTTCAAGTGGAGTCCTTTAGTTGGCGCGGTTTACTATGACCTGCAGGTTGACAGTGTTCTGGATATTCGGCCACAGATAATTCGAAGGACAACTCTCACTGGCGCATCATTTGTCGCTCCAGCCAATCTTCGCCTCGGGTTGTACGAAGTGAAGATCCGCGCGATTGATGCTGGAGGCGTTCCTTCTAAATGGTCGGTACTTGCTTCCTTCTTTGTGGTCACCGCTCCTACACCACTGAGTCCTCCAACTGCGACCTTTAGTGCCAGACCGAAGTTTTCCTGGCGACCGGTTGATGGTGCCGTCGCGTACGATCTGAAATATCAGAAGAGTTCCACTGGGCCGGTCACCGAAGTCAACGGCCTGCAAAGTACGACCTTTGTTCCACCAGCCGATTTGGTCAGCGGAGCATACCGCTGGTGGGTTCGCGCGCGGGGGATGTACGATGTTGTGGGTTCGTGGTCTGCTGTGCAGGCATTCACGATTGGCGGCTCGCCAACGCTGATTCCCATCTCATCACCATCGGGGAGAAATCCACGCATTGAATGGTCTCGAGTGGAAGGAGCCGTTCGTTATTTTCTGCGAGTCGACCGGATTGATGTGCCGCAGTCATACTACATTCGACAGGAGTCCCTAACAGCCACGACCTATTCGGTGCCCGTTTCTTTGAAGCCGGGGTTGTACCGGGTTTGGGTCAGGGCGATCAGCGCCAGCGGACAAGTCACAGGCTGGAGCAGATCGATCGACATTACGGTTGTGAATGCAGAAGACGATCGTGGCGTATCCGGCGATCAAAGGCGGAAGAATGCGAGCTTACTGCCCAATGACATCCTGATTCCTGAGCTCGGCCCCGAGAGGACTCGAGTTTCTGCTGTAGCTCCTGAAGAAGTCATTGTGGTTCAATCTTCAAGCGACTTAAGCAGAGTCCGAAGGTCAGTCGATCTGCAAGGTGCTCGCGACGTTGAGCCGATATTGGGGATCAATCAGGAGATAGTCCCTGAAACAGAAGTTCTGCAAAAGGTTACTCAAGCTGTGTTTGAGGCAACTGATTGGTACAGCCTGCTATAAGCCCTCACATGCTCCCGCAAAGATTGACCTGCGATGCTGGATAGTGTTCTGCGGGTATGCGAATGAGGGGACACTTCGCCACAGTCGCACTACAATCCTTCGTCTGCCCATCCTGATTGTCGGCATTCTTCACCAGCCTCTGTCAAAAAAGATGACACGATGAATTTTTCCACGCAAGACGTCCTTAGGGTTTCTTTGCTCGTTATCGCGATCAGTCACGCAAACCGCGGCCTTGCCGATGAGGCTCGGATCGGTCTGTCGGAGTCGGAGAAACGTGGTGGCTGGCAAATGCTGTTCGATGGCAAATCGACCGAAGGATGGCGGAACTACAAGTCGGACAGGATTAGTGACGGTTGGGTTGTCAAAGACGGTCTGCTTGAACGCGTCGGCAAAGGCGCTGGCGATATCGTGACGACGGAACAATATGAAAACTTTGAATTGTCACTCGAGTACCGCATCTCAAAAGGTGGCAACAGTGGCATCATGTTTCATGTGACCGAGGATCAGGCGCAGCCGTGGCACAGCGGTCCAGAAGTCCAGATTCAGGACAACGTTGATGGACGAGATCCCCAGAAGGCTGGTTGGTTGTATCAGCTTTACAAGCCAGTGAAGCCCGAGTGGGCGACGATGTTCGAAAACCAGGTGGGCTTCAAAGGGACTGACGTCGATGATGCGACTCGTCCTGCTGGAGAATGGAATCATGTCTACCTTCGACTGTCTCCAAAGCAGTGTGAAGTCGCCGTTAATGGTGTCAGCTACTTCTATTTTCATAAAGGCGATGAGGAATGGAACAAGCGAGTTGCGGCCAGTAAGTTTGCCGCATTTCCTCAATTCGGAAAGGCAGGCAAAGGCCACATTTGTTTGCAGGATCACAATGATCCTGTCGCATTTCGTAATATCAAATTACGAGTTCTGTCCGCTGATGGTAGTGTGACGGATCCGGTTGATGGCCATCTGCCTTTAAAAGGTGTTGTTGCATTCCCTGAGTTGAAATGGGAAGGCTTTGAGGGGGCTGACGAAGACGGGCGGATCACAACTTTGCGACCAATGGTGCTGACTCATGCTGGTGACGGTAGCAATCGAAACTTCGTCGCAACACAACGGGGAACGATCTATGTGTTTCCCAATGATCCCAAAGCTCAGTTGGCAACTCTGTTTGCTGACCTGAGCGACAGAGTTCAGGACTGGCGAAAAGACAATGAAGAAGGTCTGATGGGATTTGCGTTTCATCCGAACTACAAGTCAAACGGATATTTCTATGTCTATTACAGTTCGTCCACTGAACCTCGCATGTCGATTGTTTCCCGATTCAAAGTGTCAGCAAACGATCCGAATCGTGCAGATCCCGCCAGTGAGCAGATCGTGATGAAGATTCCTCAGCCGTTTGCAAACCACAATGGAGGGTCGATTGCATTTGGCCAAGATGGTTATCTCTACATTGCTCTTGGTGATGGTGGTGGACGAAACGATCCACTTGGACATGGCCAGAATCTGAAGACCTGGATGGGATCGATGCTGCGGATTGACGTCGATCATGAGCAGAATGGAAAGCACTATGCGATTCCGGCTGACAACCCGTTTCTGAGTCGTGAGGGGGCTCAACCAGAAATCTATGCGTATGGATTCCGTAACGTGTGGAGGATGAGCATCGATCGAAAGACCGGAGACATTTGGGCTGCAGACGTTGGTCAGGATTTTTGGGAAGAAGTGAATCTCGTTAAACGAGGTGGTAACTACGGCTGGAGTATTCGTGAAGCCTCTTATCCGTTTAACAACAAGACCGTCGAAATTGCAGATCCGCTGGAGGCTCCCGTCTGGGAATATGATCACCAGATTGGCAAGTCCATTACCGGAGGCTTTGTCTACCGGGGGACTCGATTACCGGAACTTGAGGGAATGTATGTGTATGCAGACTTCATCAGTGGTCGGATCTGGGCCCTCAAATATGACGAGAGTCTTGGCAAAGTGACTCGCAACATGGGCATTGCCAGTACAGGATTTCCCGTCTTGTCGTTTGGTGAGGACGAGGCTGGTGAGGTGTACTACATGCTGGAGACGATCAACGGTCAGGGAATCTATAGGTTCGATCCTGCTCCATAGATCAAGTGGTGAGTATGGCTATCCCGTTCTGTGGAGCGCGACTTCACGGACGGGTCTTTTTGTCGTTTCGTAGGTGACACATCCACGCGATACGCGAAGATTTGAGGACCAGAGTCGGTCAAGCGTCCTGCAGATGGGGTCATCAATGCAGGTTCATGAACCGCTGATGAGTTTGATCTCTTCAAAAAGCGACGATTTCAGTTTCTCAATTCGTTCTGGATCTTCCAGTTTGCGCTGATGTTCATCCATCACGTAGAACACGTCGACAACCTGATCAATATTTGTGGCAATGCGGGCCAGATGGACCGTCAGGCCATGGTTGAAAAGAGTGTGGGCCAGGGTGTAGAGCAACCCCTGGGTATCCGTGGCGAAAACGTCAACAACGGTGAATCGCTCTGAGCAGTCGTTGTCGATGCCGACTTTGGGCTCCTGTCTGACGATGACAGGATTTTTGCGATTGAATCGATAGAGACCGCTGCGGCGGAAAACACTTTCGATGGATTTTTTTGCTGTCAGCACATCGCCAATCGCAACAGCCACATCTTCAATCCGAGACTGAGGAACTCTTCCCGTGAAGTCATTGTCGGTCACTCGAAAGTAAGCGATCAAAACACCATTGGACGTTGTGCAGACCTGAGCGGCATGGATGTTCATTCGCAGGCCGGAAAGGATTCCCGCGATGCAATGAAAGCTCCCGTGTCCGAATCGGCCAGGTGCAAAGACTCGATAACTGACGGTTTCTGTTTCCGGGTCAAATTCGCCTTCGATTTTGACCTCAGCGTCGCTGAGCTGCTGAATCATGTCCAGGTCGCGAGCGATGCGGTCGGGCTGTTCGGTCATCAAATAGAAGGGGGGCAATGCATCCAATTGTTCGTCGGCCCATTTGCCCCAGGATTCGGGATCTGATTTGCTTCCGACCGGGACGATAGATCCGCGAACGGCTGTTCGCACCATCTGCAGGCGTTCTCGTTCCAGATGGTTGTAGGGCCGTCCGCTCAGAATCTGAATCGCACGGTTATAAAGATCGGCGAGCAATTCACCTTTCCAGTCAGACCATACGTCGGGCCCAACCGCACGGATATCGGCGACGGTCAGCACATAAAGCATTCGCAGAAGTTCCGGCGCTCCGACGAGTCGAGCAAAGTCGACCAGAACGGTGGCGTCAGTAATATCCCGGCGGAAGGCAAGGTCCGGCATGATCAGGTGATAGCGAACGAGAAACATCAGCATGGACTTTTTGTTCGCCGCCATCTGCAGGCGAACGGCAACGTCCTCGGCCAACGCTTCGCCGACAATGCTGTGATCACCTCCCCTGCCCTTGCCAACATCGTGCATCAACATCGCCAGGTGCAAAGTGGCACGGTGTCGAACGCCCATGTAGGCCGATCCGACCGGTGATTCATCATGAGCGAAGGATGTCATTTCATCCATCGCTTTCAGCGTGTGTTCATCCACCGTAAAGCTGTGATACTGATTAAACTGCAGGAGGTTTCGGACTCCCGAGAACGGGGGAATCAGCCACTCCAGAATGCCGGTTTCGTACATCGCACGAAGAGTGTCCGGTAAACCATCAGCAAATCGCAAGACATCGCGAAAGCGATTTGTCACTTCATGGCTGGGTTCTTCCGGAAGTCCGGTCGACAGTCGCCCGATCTCCTGACGCAGCTCAGGCGACAGTTTGCATCGGCTCTCTGCCATGGCGACAAAAACGTTCAGGATCTCAAGAGGATCCTGCAGGCGAGGCAGATCCTGCTCCGGAACCTGCAACATGCCATCAAATATCAAAAAGCCCTGCGCCGATTTCTGCGGCATCAGGCGGTTTTTCAGACGCATCAGCAGCGATGGCTTGCGAGGAACCTCCACGACTCGCCGCGCGACTGCTGCGACTCGCGATGTGTGTCCGAAGTATTCCGTCATGAACACTTCGACGGGCTTTGACAGATCGGTGGGCTGTACTGATCTATTGGCCGCAAGTTGAAGTTGCAGCTCCCGAGTGAGCACATCCTGCTTCAGATTCGTCAGGCCATGGACGTCCAGTCGGAGTGTGGTCAGGTATTCGTCGGACGTATGGAGTTCACTCAGTTCCTCGTCATTGATTTCACCCGATTTACGGAGTGCTTCCGGATTGGGATCTCCATGGCGAATGAAAGCAACCCAGCGCAGAAGGTGCAGATCTCGCAAGCCTCCCGGGGATCGCTTAATGTCAGGCTCCAACTGGTTGACTGAGTTTCCTCGAGCCGTCCATTCTTCCTTACGTGATGCGACCAGACTCAGGATTAGTCGTTCCGAATTGTGGCTGAAGACCTTTGATCGCACCTGCTGCAAAGTTGTCTCAAGAAGCTTTTCGTTGCCGGCAAGCAGACGAGTTTCGATCAGCGAGGTTGCGAACTGAACATCTTCACCCGCGAACCGCACCACATCACTGGGCACTCTGATACTTGAGCCCAGTTGGACGCCCGCATCCCAGCAGTCACGCACGATGGCCGCAAGGCAGGGTTTCACGGCGTCCTGCTTCTTTGCATCCATGATCAGCAGCAGATCGACGTCTGAGAACGGCGCTGGGCGTCGCCTTCCATTTCCCCCAACGGCAACGACGGCGTAACCGTCGGGAGTAACTCCGAAGGACTCTGTTTGCTGAGTCACGATTCCACGGATGAACTCGTCCACCTGGTCGGATAGCCAGTGGCAGCATGCGATCCCTGATTCTCCGGTTTCACGTCGGGACTTGACGCCAGCCCGCATCAAGGCCAAGGCGGCCCGCCGTTGCTGAAGCCGGTTGTTGATCGTCTGCAGGTTGGAAGTCGTCTGGGTCACTCGCGGCGGCCTGTTGCTGAATCCGTACGCCGGAGTGGTGAGAAGACTTCCGGCGAAGCTGGGATACTTGATGTCCCCGATTCTAGCAAAAGACAGCCCCTCGGTCTTCCGTCACGTGATTTCATGTCGAACGAGGGTGAATTGCGAGAACCGGACATGGTGAACGTTCGATTATTTGCTCGGTCGTCGACCCCCGAAGTGCATCAAGAAACCCGTGTCTTCCCGAGGTGGCCATTACGATCAGGTCTGGTTTCTGGATCTCAGCCGTCTCAAGAATCGCATTAACCGGGGAACCTGTCTGATACGTCCAGGTCCAGCTGGCTTTGGGTTCATTGATCAGGTGCACAGCCGGAGCTGAGGCCTCATCACCCGCGTAGAGAAGCTGGATTTCGCATGAGTCTGGAGTTATCGCTCGGATAAGATCCGCAGCGGCGCGAGCGGCAACGGTTGGATGAGGTTCGTGGTCGACGGGAATCAGAATTCTTCGCAGCCGACTTTCTCCCGTGAGTTCATCAATAAAGCCACTCTTTCCAAAAGGAATAAACAATGTCGCTCCCTCAGTGCCGCTGTTAATGGTGCCTGCGACATTGGTGTGAATCCATCGATCCAGACCGTGCCGTTGGTGGGTAGCGAGAACGATCAGGTCCGCAGAATGGTTCTCCAAATAAGAGAGAACGCCGTGCGCGGGACTGGAATCAGGAATTGACAACTTTCCAATATGAACCCCCAGCTTTTCCACATCTGTGCGCTCGGCGTCCGGAGGAAGCAGGTTCCATCGAGCCAATGTATCGCGCACTGATGGATACTGATCCCAGTCAGGGTGTTTTCCTGCTCTGTCGACATGCAGAATTGTGAGAGCGCCCTTGATTGCACATGCCAGCCGCAAAGCATGAACGAATGCAATCTCGCTGCCATGCGTAAAGTCGGTGGGATGAAGGATCCGTCGGAACGACTGTGGGGCAATCTGTGTCATGAGCAGTATTCCAAAAGTGTGTTGATCAGGAATACTTCTCTCTAGGCAATTCACGTGCCGGATTGCTTTAGCGTTTGACAGGCACATTCCTGCACACGATGCACGACATTGTGGCGCTACGAGTCGCACATGCACGTGACGAACACGCACAGATCCTGTCACACTGACGTTTTGAAATCGTCTGCCCGGGGTGACTGAGTTCTCATATCTTTATTCGGTATCGGTTGCTCCGGCGGTAATCAGGTGAGCAACTATTCTCGAACGATACGGCGACTCTTGAGTTCAAATCGAGGCAATTCTCCAGGGGCAACACCGCGGACATCGATCGCAAAGCCGAGTCGCTGCCGGAGCGCTGCTTTGACGGTTTCAATCAGTTGCACGCTTTGATCGGCGACTTGTTCGCAAGGCTCAACAGCGACGCACAGCTCCTGCATCGCCCGGACGGTTTTCAGTTCAATTCGAAATTCTGCGACGTCCGGAATCTCCCGGATGACCGCTTCGATGCTCGAAGGGAAAACGTTGTTCCCACGTACAATCACCATGTCGTCAGATCGCCCGATAATTCCGCCTTCAAGCCATGTGAGCTGTCGGCCAAAGGGGTCTGGTGTTGTCGACGCTTTGACCAGATCGCGGGTTCTGTAGCGGATCAGAGGACTTCCGACTCGGCCGAGATTCGTGATGACAAGTTCGCCGACCTCGCCGGGCGCAACGGGGGTCAGAGTTTCGGGATTCAGAATCTCGGCGATGCATTCTGTTTCCAGCAAGTACAGACCACCGGGACGGTCTTCGCTCTCGACTCCCAGTGACCCGATTTCTGTCATACCCCAGTGATCAATCACTCTGGC
>CANHVD010000219.1 GCA_947463775.1 Planctomycetaceae bacterium
TCGAGCAACCGGAATCCTCGCCGAATCCGCCCGGTCGTCAGGCCAATTCGTGATGCCAGCGAGGTGCCTGATGAGGAGTCTGTTTCTGCAATCAATTCCTTTAGTCGGCTCTGTTCGCCTTCATTGTGGCAACATAGGAGAACGGAATCGGATGGCCCCAACAGTTCGGAAAGTTCCACCAGGGCATCGCGGCGACTTCCGGAAAATCGTTCGACGGCTTCAATTGGCAGATGACACGACTGTTCGTAACCGTCGACGCCCAGAGCATCGATCGTGACGGAAGAGAATTCCAGCAGGCGAGCCATTGTGGCATCAACGCCGTAAAGTCCCACGGGGTTGGACAGTCGCTGCAGATACATGCGGCCTTCACTGATCGCCTGCTGCATATCTGTCAGGATCACGATGGTCTGACGAGACAGCGAATCAATCAGGCTTTCGGTTTCTCCGCTGAACAGGGGAGCCGCCGCTGGAGCCGCAGTGGAAGCTGTTGCCGTCGGTGCATCGGCTGGCCTGGATTCGGGCGTCGTTTTTTTCGATTTTCCTTTACGGCTTGATGTTGTGCTGCCTGAACCGGTACCTGTTTGCGGTGTTGCGTCGGTGGCTGCGGGGGGAGTCGCCGCCAGAGTTGCCGTCAGTGAGATGCTTTTCAGATCCTCCAGACGACGTTGGCTTTCGACATCGAAAGAACGAATCGATTCGACTTCATCGCCGAAGAGTTCAATACGAACGGCGTCCGGCTCAGTTGCCGGAAAGATATCCAGAATGCCGCCGTGAATGGAGAATTCACCCGGCAATTCGACGGCGGTGACTCGTTCGAACCCGCGGAGAATCAACCAGTCCGTGAGTTCAGGCAGTGGAAGATCATCGCCTACGGAAATGGTACGCGTCGCCGCCTTGATGGAGGCTCGAGTCGGAACCGGCTGCAACAGGGCTGGCAGACAGGTGACGATCGCGGTCGGCATTCGATCGGCCTGCGAGAGTCGGCGTATCGCGGAGATTCTTGCCGCGTAGACCGAGTCGCTCGCATCAATGATCTCGGGAAGACTTTCCCAGGCAGGGAACAGCAGGATGCCGGAATTTGGCAGGTCTGTCAGTTCGTCCACGAATTCTTCGGCGTCACGTATCGTCGGGAGGATAATCAGGTGGGTTCTTTTGGGATCGGCCGAAGAGATTGCCGCAATGCTCAGCGCGCAAGCGGAGCCCCAGGCGCCGTCGATCGTGGCACTGCGTCCGGAGTGCAAAGCCGAGAGGACTTCGGCGAAACCCGGAGAGGCTGCGATCAACGTCGTCAGTTCAGCAAGAGACGAAGGTGTCTGTCGTCCTGAACCGGTCATGACGCCGTGATTCTAGCAGCGAGTCGTGTCAGGCCAATTCGAGTGACCGCCCGAAAACGGCAAATTCCGATACCCCAATGCAAAGACAGCCTCCGACCGTTTTCACGCGTCGGAGGCTGTCAGAAGAACAATTCGAGGCTTTATCGTGGTCTGAGCTTACGGGAAGCAAGCCCATTCCAGTTCAGCGGTTCCTTAAGGTGTTCGCCAAAACGATTCGCCGTCAGGCCGCTGAGATCAGGATCGTGTGCCCGTTACGGAACAAGTGCACCGTTAACAATGATCTGACCGTTGTTGGAGTTAGCTGGCATAAAGAATGCCTGCTCCACAGCTCCGTTGCCACCTGCGTTCTGCAGGACGACCACCTCGTTGTCGACATTGCCGAAGATGCTGACCACCCCAGTGACCTGCTGGAAGATGATTCCGCGTTCTGCTTCGATGCCGAAATCGGAGAACCCGATGCGATTTCCGCTGATCAGGAAGTCAGAACTGGCCGCCGCACGTTCAATCAGAATACCGGTCGCTCCGTCTGCAGTTGCGACAATATCGTTATTGATAATGCCAACATCAGCATCTCGTCCCAGTCGGAGTTTCAGGCCCGTAGGTCGGTCACCCGCGTTGTTGTTGTTGGCTCCAGTTCCATCGCTGATGTTAATGTCGTTATTGGCGATCTGGAAGTTAACCGTATTCATGTTCGATGGTCCGTCGATTCGCAGATCCACCGCACCGGCATTCAGGGTCACGTTATTGACGTTGACCTGATTTCGCTGGAATGAAAAGTCAAACTCATCAGTCGTAGAGCGAGTTCGGATCGATACCGCCTGTTGCTGATTGACGCTGATCATATCAAAGAGGTTATCTTCGAGGATCATCTGAGCCGGGCCTGTCCAGTCAAAGATCAGAGCGTCATCAAGTGCAGTTGAACCTGTGGGGTCGGAGGTGTCGCTTACACTAAACGTGTTTCTCAGCAGGTCGAAGCGAATAGCAGCTCCGTTCGCCGCAATATTTGACTGTCCGACGTTGATCACACTGGTCGTAACAGAAGTAAAGTCGGAGTCTTCGATCGTCACAACAAACGGGTCATTCGCCTGGCTGAACTGCGTGATCGTGTCGAGGTCGAGTCGTACAGTGTAATCAAGCAGAATCGTTTCTCGGCCTGCGGTAGCACTGTCACCATTGTTGTCAAAGGAGCTGTTCTGAATTGAGAGCCCCATCAGGTTCTGACTGTCGATACCGCGAATATCCGAATCCTGCACCAAAGACCGTTCGAGGATGAAGTTCTGTTTGGTGCTGTCAGGCAATCCCGGAGTTGTTTCGGTATTACGAATGCGGACCCCGAATTCGTTGTCATCAAGCGTCATCGCTCTCAAACGTACCTGGCCCGCATTCTGCAGGAACACACCGGCCGCATCGTCGTCGTCCAATCCGTTGCCTTTGGCTCCGGTAATGATACCGCCGTCACCGGGAACATCGTTCGCGATGTTGGGGTCGACCTCAAAGGTCTGAAGATTCGTTTTGTTGGTCTCAACGAGACGAATCCCGTAGTTGGGTGAGTTGTTACTGGTCACACTGTCAAGCGAGATATCGATACCGGACTGCTCGATATTCACTGCAGCCTGATTATCCGACAGGATATCTCCGCCTCGAACCTGAATGCTGGCATTGTTCAAACCAAACAGTCCGACGCCATCAAGGGAGATGATGTCGAGTGTGCCGACGTTAATCTCACCGGTATTGTTGACCAGATGCATACCAGCACCACCGAGAAGATTTCCCTGTGCATTGTCGATGGAAACTCCTCCGAACACAATATTGGCCGAATTGTTCGTTGCGCGAATGGCCGCACTCTGAGACGGAGCTGCAAGATCATTCAGCACTGACGCGACGTCACCGGCCGTCGCTCCGAACTGCACCGCACCGGCAGAGTTTGTGATCGAGATCCCTTCCACAAGACGCTGAGAAATCTGAGTCTGTCCAAGGAATCGAGCCAACCCGTTGTTGTTGTCAATTCGGACGGAAATGCCGTCTGTTCCGATGACGTTAGTATCACCGTTCACAAGAAATTCACTGGCCGCATTGTTGTTCGTCAGGAATACACCTTCGGCAAGGCTGCCTCGCGTATTTGCTCCTCGAATCGTCAATTGATCCTGAAAGGTCACTGAGCTATTTGCCAGCTGATCATGCACGGAGACGCCGGCTCGAGCCAATGCCGCTGCACCCAGATCGTCAAGTGTGACATTACCGTTGAACCCGACGTCGCCGCTGGAGAGCCGGACTTCAACACCTTCTGCATTTCGAGTTGAGATCAGCACATCATCTGTGAACGAAATGGTCCCGGAGGCATTGTTGACCAGAATGCTCTGCTGGGCCGCATTAGTCACTGTAATCTGCTGGAGCTGAGTACTGGTCTTGCGGAACGTGTAGTTTCCGGCACTGTCAAGAATTGCAATCCCTGTTCCAGTACTGTTGGCCAGATTCAGGTTATCAAGTGTTGCTGCGCCGCCTGTATTGTTGCGAATGACAACGCCCAGGCCCCCGTCTTCGGTGACCGAGGAGCGAATCATGTCGACGTTTCCGCCAGTCATGTTTTCAAGGAGCACGGACTGCTGAGGAGAGTCGTTCGTGATTGATGCCAGCAGGAAGTTATCCGTTGACGAAAATCGCACTGTTCCGGAACCACCGCTAACTCGAAACGTAGCGTTGGTTGCCACGGCATCGGCGATGAGCGTAGTATTGGTGATCGCAGTCGTGCCCGATGTATTCTGCAGGAAGATCGCAGACTGACCGGCTCCCTGGACCAGCACATCATTGATGGAGGTGTTGGTGGCTCCATTGCTGAAGATGCCGTTGCCCGTCGGATTGTCAATAATGAAGCCTGAGAAGGTGCTGTTATTCGCCATCGTGACCGCGTTACCCGCTGAGTTGCCAATTGTTGGACGCAGCAGATTTGGATTGGCAGCGAATGTTGGAGAATCCGGAAGTGTCAGCTGGAGTGGATTCCCCAGTGCAAGAACCGTCACTGAGGTTTCTGTATTGCGATTCGTCTGAATCAGACCTTCGCCAATCAGCTTCTGACTCGGCAACAGAGAAACAATATTCTGTGGTGCGGCGTTGAACTGACTTCCTGCATGCACAAACACAATGTCGGTATTAGCTCCCAGCCCCTGAGTCAGGCTTGCGAAGGGATTTTCAACCGTACCATTGAAAGGACCAATCAGATCATTGCTGTTGACGTGGGCGACCGTGAATGGAAGGTTATCGTTTGGATCAATGGCCAATTGACCCGGGGCCGAAGTGTCGTTTGTCGATGCGACGACATTCATGTTACGACGGACGGGATCCCGAAACCGCTGAATCGCCGATCGCTTCGTGTGTTCCTGGCTTTCGAAGCCACCAAAGTACACCGCGGCGTTAAAACTGACCGTGGTGTCAAACACTTCGTCATTCGTAAGCTTAAGTCCAAGCTCCAGCCAGCGACCGATATCGGCCTGCATGCGAGTTGACCAGCCTGCAAAGCCGTCGGTGTTTTCACCCTGATAATAATAACCGCCGCCGAAAGCTCGCAGATCGAAGCGTTCCGCAATGTCACCTGGCAACAGAAAGCCGGCTTCCGCGTCGAAACCCTTCAGAGCTTCTGCAAACGTATCAATGCGAGTGAACGTAATATTGTTGCCCGCAAACGCCGCGCTGTCCTGATCGATTCGCTGACCAACGAGATTAAACGTATCGCCAAAAGTCTGATAGTAGTTGCCACGCATTTCCCAGCCATGTGCGAGGACTTCACCGCCGGCACTCCATTGCTGCAGGTCTGCTCCTGTCAGACCATCATGGTCGTAGTAGCCGTTGCCGCCAATTACAACATCCCAGTCCTGGATGTAATGACGATAACCGCCGCCGAAGCTCCAACCAAGGTCGCCCTTGTTGGCTCGCAACAGTCGAGAATCGCCAAACAGCATACCATCATTGATGCTGACGTAAGGCATCAGGTTGATGTGTGTAATCGATTCCTGTCGCCCGACTGTGCTTCCAGCCATATGGCCACCTCGGAACGACACTCCAAGGCCGTCGGTATTGGAATCGACGACTTCAGAGGCGGACCCGGTTGGGGTTCGGCCAAATGTAAAGCCACCGTCCTGCGAATAGGCCGTCTGTGAACCAGCCATCAGCGACAATAGCGCTGCGGCTTGAGACAGTTTTTTCAGCCAGCGATTGGGGTTTCGAACGATCTTCATGACGTTCCTCAAACCAGGATCGTGATTCGCAATTCATCTCTGAACTGCGAAGACGCAGCACATCCGCCACGTCAGTCACTTCTTCTCTCTGAAACTGCAGGAAGACTTTTGAACGTCCTGTTCAAAACACAATCTTCCGCAATTCCTTTCCAGCATCCGCGCAATGCCCACGGGACAGAACGCCTCCACCTGGAGAGACGCGGCGTTTGTAACTGCCGCCGAAAACACGGACAACAGGGCTTCCATAGCGCAGGCGGTCAAAAATCTGAACGTCTGCAAAGCTCAGCATGTACTTCTGCGGAAATCCGGTTTTGACTTCCCGCCCTCGGCAGGTTTCGCCTGTTTTTGAGCTGCCAACATTTGCGGCCCAACTGGAGCGGGTGTGGATGCGCGTTCACTTTCTTCGGGATTCGTAGGCACCGCTCGACGATCAGGGAGAAGAATATGGCTCAGATGCGGGGCTCCTGATCTATGCCGGCAGGCGCTAGGCGAGTTTTTGGTATCGCCGATGGAAAAGCCTGCGTCTTTTTCCCCAATTGCCATTGTCCCGCCAGAAAAACGGCCGATTTCAGGGAATCCATCCGTCTGATGCGACCAGTTCGAATCCTTTTTCTATGGGCAATGTTTCTACATTTTGTCGGAGAAACGCAGGCGTCAGCCGAATTCTCCGCAGCATGACAATCTTAAAGGCAATACAACTCAGAAGGCCTGAAAACGGGACTGGCTCCTGCTGACATCCCGGAATCATGTAGAAAAGCGACCGCCAGGAGTACCTGTCCCAATTCTGTTAGTGCCTCGAAGTCTACCGTTCAACTCTGAATCGCCCCTGAACCTTGTTCCTTATGCCGGAATCCACTCCATGCATCGTTTTGATCTGATTGACACTGTCCATCGTTCCACGCGGCTCCTGCTTTCTGTGGGGCTTTCTTTTGTGGTTGTGTCTCTGATGAGTTCTGCTGTGCTTGCTGCTCCACAGGCGGCGGAGACCGACAGTAAGTCCAAGGACGAAAAGCCATTGACGCTGGTCGCCGAGGGAACTCGACCACTTCTGACGATCACATTCGCCAGTGCAGATCGCATCGTTGACGAAGCGAAATACATCTTTGATGCAGCGGGCAAGCCGGAAGCATTCAAGGTGTTCGAAACGTTTCTCAAAGATACCTTGAATGATCTGGAAGGCTTTGATCGCTCGAAACCGTTTGGCGTCATGGCGTATCTGCCAGTCGCGTTTCCACCGGCCCCGGAGTTCCTGGCGTTCGTGCCGGTCGCTTCTGTCGAAGCCGCGACCAAACTGATTGAAAAAGCGCCGGTCGTGATTCGTAAAGACGACGAAGAGGGACGTTACGAAGTCATCGGACCGAATCGCACCTTTCCGGTGTTGATGAAAGACGGCTATGCCTTTATGCCGCTGGGAAACAATCCTCCGGAAGAAGCATTGGATCGAGAACTTCCTGATCCGGCTCAACTGTTGGCTGGTCAGGCTCAGCAGTTTGATATCTCCGTTCGCCTTGATGTGGAATCGATTCCGGTTGCAACTCGAACGTTGCTGATGGGGCTGATTTCATCCGGGATTTCCACAACTCTGCAGCAACGCGATGGTGAGCCGGAAGGTGCTTATCGGATTCGTCGCACAGAAGGCGAACGCGGACTGGAAGCGTTACGAATGCTGATCACCGAATGCCAGAAGATCACGATTGGACTGAAGGTTGAACCCGAGGAACAGGCTGTCAACATTGACGTGCTGGTGGATGCTCTGGATGGTTCCAAATTCATGAAGGAGATCTTCCAGTCGACAGAGAAACCAAGCTACTTTATTCCACTGCTGGATGATGACGCCGCTGTTTCTCTATCGATGTCCAGCATGATGGCGGAACGTGACAAGGTGGCCTACATCGAAATGATGGAAGGCGTGAAAATGGAAGTCACCCGTCTCATCGAAGAAAACAAACTCGGTGCGACGCCGGATGAAAACAGCCCGATCGGTCAGGCTCTTTCAGCCGTTCAGAAAACTCTGGAAGAAGGCCATGTCGACGTTTTCGCTCAGTTCTATCGCGACTCGTCCGGCAAACTGGCGATCGTTTGGGCATCAAGAATTGTTGAGGGAGATGCGATCGCTGCAGGTCTTCTCGATGCAGCGACTCGCCTTCGTGAAGTCGACGATATTCAAAAAGCCGGTGATCTGCAGATCGGTGCTGCCGAACATCTGGGCGTTACATTTCACCGCCTGACCTTTGCTGCTCAGCCGCCCGAAGCCGTTGCGGTCTTTGGTGATAATGTCGGAATCACTGTCGGAATCGGCTCAACTGCTGTGTGGGGTGTTATCGGCGGCCAGGAATCTCTGGCAACGTTGACCAGCGTGATGGACAAACTTGAAGAGGCCATTCAGTCTCCAACGGAACGAAGAACGCCTCCGAATTTTCGAATTATCGTGAACGTGAATCAACTGGTGGAAATGGCGACGATTGCTGACACTGCTGGTTCAAACGCTCGAGCAGAGAAAGAGAAAGCTGCTGCTGCAAAGGCGGCCGCCGAAGCCAGTGTCGATGCTCCGAAAGCGGCCCCGGTTGAGGCTCCTGCTGAGGTTGCTCCGCCTGCTCGCCCCGGAAGCCGCGAAGCACGGCGAGCCGAGTTCGCTCGCCGACGCGAACGTGGCGGAAAGATCATGAAGGAAACGCTGGCCGAAGGCGACGATCGCATCGAGATCGATTCACGCCTGACCGAAACCGGTGTTCGTTTGCGAGTTCGGCTGGAAGAAGGTTTCGTGAAGATCTTCGGACGGCTGCTTGCCGCTCAGATCGCTCCTCAGGAAGAAGCTGCTCCGGCCGAGGACACACCGGCAGACGCGTCGACAACAACCGCACAGTAGTCGAGCGATGATCTTTGAACTGAGGCTCTGTGATTCAGTGAACGTTGAAGATACGGACCTGAGTCGCAGAGCCTTTTTCTATTTGCAGCGGTTGCTCCGTTGGCATTCACTTCCTACAGCCTTTACGTTGGCTCATCGCGAAATGAAGTGCGCGCCCCAAAATAAGGGAAACGAAAGAGCGTCGGGTTTCCGTGATCGGACAGAAACGTCAGCCAAAATGAGAACGGCGAGAAGGAATAGGTTGGAACCACTGATCAGCACTAATAAACACTGATGAATGCAAGAACAGGCAGAGAA
>CANHVD010000220.1 GCA_947463775.1 Planctomycetaceae bacterium
ACGTTTAGCGGCGACTCCGCCGACTTATTTCGGATCTGAGCGGCGATCACATGCGAATCATTATCGTCGCGACGACGAGGATTCGGATTGATTTCAACTGACTGCCCCCCGGCAAACGGATTGAATGATGGAGCGGTGTAGTCTTCCCAATCCAGCAAACCGGACTCACGACTTGTACGGAGCAGCGGAATGAATTCCTGCTCCTTACGTCCCGCTCGATCAATGATCGATCCGGGATAGAGCATGACCAGATCCTGCAGGCTCTTCGAGACTGTGCTCTCTTCACCAAATGGTGAAGACTGGTTCCCAGTGCGAGAAACGAACACATACTCCGGCGGCAACGTGCCAAATTCGTTGTGGGGATTGTTGCGGTCATAAACAACCTGACCGTTGTCCCACTTCACGTTCAATAGGTTCATCAGCGAAGTCGCTTCGCCACCATCAGCCTTTTGCTCCGGTGGTGAACCACCGCCAAACATGCCCCCGCCCCCACCAGGCTTCGGCAGTTTAGGGGCCATCGCCAAACCAGCCTGAGACTGGAACACAAACGGACAAGGGTCATCAAAAATCAAAGTCGGCTTTCCGGCCTTGACGTATTCGACGAGGTTATCCATCTGCGGCTGAGTCAGCGAAGAAGGCATCACCGCAACCAAAACATCAAAGCCCTCAGCAGACTTCTTGTCCTTTTTATCAGCGGCCGCCGCATCATCCTTTTTCTCTTCAGCATCCTTAGCGGCGTCTTCGCCTTCCTTCTTCTCTTCAGCCTTCTCGTCATCAACCAAAATGCGATTAGAAGGATTGACGGCGATGACCTTGTACTGCTTTTCCAGTTCTCGAACGATCTCCCACTTACCGCCGCCTTCACCTTCGGAGGTTGCTCGAGCATCGGTGACCAGAACACCCACGGTCAGACGCTCTTCCTGAGAGACAGTTCTCAGTGATCGAGTTAGCTCATATTCAATCGGGAGCCCCTTACCAAAGAACGGGATTACCAGTTCATCAGTCGAACTCTGAATAAACGCCCCAAGAAACACTTCTGCCTCTTCGCGTTTGCCGTCTCGTTCATACTGCAAACGGACAGGTTCAATTCCTAATGCTCGAGCCTGTTCGGCTTCTTCACTGAATGGCTCAACTGCAATGTCCCGCCAGGTGATTGCACCGCCGCTGCTCAATTCAAACTCACGCAGCAATCCGCGAAGCTGACGGCGTGTTTCGACATAATCTCCCGGCACGTCCGGGCTGATAAACGACTGAATCGTGATCCGCTGAGTTTCCTTCAGACCTTGCAGTGTCGTCTCTGTAGCAGAGGAAAGCGTGAAGAGATCTTCTGCCGACAAGTCCGCGCGAGCTGGATAAGTCCAGAAGATCGACATCAGGCTCGCGGCCGTAATCAGAACGCAACCTGTTCTGATCGCAAACTGCATCCCCATCCCGACCTGCTGTCCCGCTGACCAGCGACGTCGCGATATAACAATCAGATTCAGATACAGCATGACCGCTGCAAAGAACGCAAACCAGGCGATCCCGGTGAACGGTAGAACTCCGACACTGAAATCCTGCAGTTGCTGCTGCAGGCTCATGGATGTCAGACGATTCCGAAGGTCATACAGCTCAGCCCCCTTGCCGAACAGACCATAAATCCACTCCACAACATCCGTGACGTAATACAACATCACAGGCACACAGCAAAAAACGACTCCCAACACGAACGCGACGGTCGAGCTGCTGGTCAAAGAAGAAGCCAGCATTCCGGCAGCAAGCAAGGCACCGCCAGCGAGCAGATATCCCACATAGCTGCTAACCACTGCTCCCATGTCCGGCGAACCCAGCCAGATCAGAACGAGCACATTGACCAGCGAAAACGCCAACGCAACGGAATAGACGCCGAACACGGCCAAATATTTTCCAGCCAGCACTTCGATTTCCGTGGAGGGCATGGTGAACAGCAATTCGTCTGTTCCCAGCTTTCGCTCATCAGACCAGGCTGTCATCGTAATCGCCGGGATCACGAACAGCAGCAGCCAGGGAAACCCGGCGGTCAACTGATCAAGGGTTGCCTGATTAGCGGCAAAAAAGGAAGCCGAGAATGCCATTGCGGCCGAGGCTACGCAGAACACCAGGATAAAGAGATATCCGAGAATCCCAGAGAAGTAACTGCGGAAATTCCGCTTGGCTACTGCCAGAATTACATGACTGCGAAACATGCACACACCTTCGCTCTGGATAAGAATCGTAAATCTGTGAACCGACGTTTTAATTGAGTCCTATAAACTCAAAACGGATCAGCAGACTGTGTATCAAATGGAAAAAAGTCTTAGTCTCAATTACGCAGCACTGTGAGTCAGCTTGCGGAATTGCTGCTCCATATCGACTTCGTTATTACCCAAATCACCCGTCGGACCATCAAAAACCACGCGCCCATTATTCACCATCACCACGCGACTGCAGACCGCGCGAACTTCCTGCAGGATGTGAGTCGACAACAAAATCGTCTTCGTCTTTGCCAATTCAAGAATCAAATCACGAACACCATGCACCTGATTTGGATCAAGACCACTGGTGGGCTCGTCAAGAATCAAAACATCGGGATCGTGCAACATCGCATGAGCCATCCCGACTCGCTGACGAAACCCGCGTGACAGTTTTGAGATCGGCTTCCGCCAGACTTCCGCGAGGGAACATTTATCAGAAACCCACGCCATCCGCTTGGCCAGCAGATCGCCCTTCAGGCCGCGAACTTCACCCATATACTGCAGCAACGTCTCCGGGGTCATCTCCACGTAGAGCGGCCCGTTCTCGGGCAAATATCCCAGATGCTCGCTGGCCGCAATGCGGTTCTCTGCAACGTTGTAGCCCGCAAGAAATGCTTCGCCACGACTGGGCGAAAGGAACCCTGTCAGCATTTTCATTGTCGTACTTTTCCCGGCGCCATTCGGCCCGAGAAACGCACAAACCTGCCCGCGTGGCACTGAAAAAGTAACGTCCCGAGTCGCCGCAAATTCTCCATAGAACTTGCTCAGCCCGCGGGCTTCGATCATCACATCAGACGAAGTGCTGGATTTTGAACTCATTAGCTCGTTTCTCTGCCTTCTGATCTATCCAACCAGGGCTTCACCCCTGAATCAAACGGCCAATCGGCCGGACATCTAAACCGACAACACTTCTTTAACCAGCCTTCAGCGGGCATCAAGATGCCCAGGCCGACGAAGTCCCGGAGATTTTTCTACAACTCTCAAACCCCGCAGACCAGCAACGCATGGTCGCGACTTTGGCAGAGAATACAATCGAGGCCGTCCCCCGCCCGGATCGTGGACGCCCGACACCTTTTTCAACGCGTTGCCCTCGTGCGACCCTTGATCGCGCGGAACTGCCGGAACGGCAGCGGCCCGCGTTTTTGCCCTCAAAGTTGCAAACTGCGTTCCAGAAACCGGCAACGCCAATGGCCACGTTTTCGTGGGAAACGAATTGTTGGTTTTGCCGGGCTCCGAAGCAACAGTGACACTTACCGGAATCGCAACCAAGGAGTTTCCCGGTTTTTGCCTCGCTGGTGCTTCGGTTGATATTCTTCTCCGCGCGGTGTGAATTGAGGCCGAGCGTTCGCGGAAGACCGTATAAGAAGGGCGAGAGCCTCAATCGCGGCCGCGCACTGAATGAATCAATAGCCCACAAAGATCCCGTATTTTTGTGTTTGCCGGCTGCCAAAGTCGCGATCATCTGGATCAGAAGCTCTTCGAAGGCCAGTTCACTGGTGAAAACCGAGCCTTGCCACAACAATTGCCCTCTATTCAATTCAGACTTTTCAGCGGAGCATCGTTCCAATGCCATTGTTGGGTGTGAACATCGACCACGTCGCAACCGTCCGTCAAGCTCGACGTACCAATGAACCTGACCCGGTTCATGCGGCTGTCCTGGCAGAATTGGGTGGAGCCGACGCGATCACGGTACATTTGCGAGAAGACCGCCGTCACATCCAGGATCGCGACGTTCGCCTGCTGAAGGAAATCTGCAGGGTCCGTCTGAATCTGGAAATGGCGGTCTCCGACGAGATCACAAAGATCGCTCTGAATCTGGTGCCGGATCAGGTGACTCTGGTTCCCGAACGACGCGAAGAAATTACAACCGAGGGCGGACTGGATGTGAAGACTCACTTCCAGCGAATCCGCCAGTGCATCGATCAGCTTCAAGGCGCTGGAATCATGTGCAGCCTGTTTATTGATCCCGATGTGGCTCAGGTCGAAAAAGCCAAAGAGCTGGGCGTCGAAGCCGTTGAACTACATACTGGTTGTTACGCCGACGCGCGAACACCAGAAAAGATCGAGTACGAATTCGATCGCCTGCGTGAAGCGGGGCTGTATGCCAACGCTCAGGGACTAAAACTGAATCTTGGACATGGGCTTACTTATCGCAACGTACGCCGAGTCGCAGAAATTCATGGCGTGCACGAGCTCAACATCGGTCACTCGATTGTGGCGCAGGCCATGATGGTGGGCTTCGAACGAGCAGTGCGAGAAATGAAGCAACTCGTGACGTTATAGTTGCCCCGCTGTAAACTCAACAGCTTGCGTATTCGCATCAGGATTGACCAGAGCACCTTTTCTCGTTGATCACGAATTTCAAATCTCAAATTGCAGATCTCAAATCTGCTGTTTGGTCTCTGATAACTCTTCCAGAACATTGAACCTTCATGGCCGGCAACTCCTTCGGAAAACTGTTTCGCATCACAACCGCCGGCGAGAGCCACGGGCCAGGTAATGTTGTTATCGTCGACGGTGTTCCCCCCGGAATGCCTCTCAGCATTGACGACCTGCGACCAGACTTGCAGCGCCGACGACCAGGCCAAAGCCCGCTCGTGACTCAACGTCAGGAGGAAGACGAACCGGAAATCCTGTCCGGTGTTTTCGATGGCAAGACGACCGGAACCAGCATCGCCATTCTGATTCGTAACGCCGATCAGCGCAGCGGCGACTATTCTGACATCCGCGACAAGTATCGCCCGGGACATGCGGACTACACGTTTGATGCTCGCTACGGCTTTCGCGATTACCGTGGCGGCGGTCGCAGCAGCGCGAGAGAAACAACCGCGCGAGTTGCCGCAGGAGCCATCGCAAAGAAACTGATCGCTCAGGAGTTCGGCGGACAGGTTATCGGCTACGTGTCACAGGTCGGCCCCATCAAAGCTGCGATCCCCAATCCAGATCAGGTCACGTTGCATCAGGTGGAAACTCTGCCTGATGGATCACCAAACTTCGTGCGATGCCCGGACTACGCAGCCGCCGAGAAGATGGTGGCTTTGATTGACGAAGTCCGTCGCGACACCGATTCCATCGGCGGCGTATCAGAAATCGTCGCAACCAACATTCCCGCGGGATTGGGTGAACCAGTCTTCGATAAACTGAAGGCCGATCTGGCGAAAGCCTTGTTCAGCCTGCCCGCTGTCCTTGGTGTCGAATACGGCAACGGTTTTGCCTGTGCCGAACTTCGCGGCAGTCAGAACAACGACATCTTCACATCTCGACAAACACGCGCTGGCGTTGAGATTGCTACCGAATCAAATCGACATGGCGGAATGTTGGGCGGCATCAGTTCCGGGATGCCAATTGTATTACGCGCCGCTATCAAACCGACCAGCAGCCTCGCCAAAGAACAGGCGACTGTGACTCGAGATGGCCTGCCAACCACGATTCGCACAAAGGGCCGCCACGATCCCTGCCTGCTGCCTCGCTTCGTCCCCATGGGAGAAGCGATGGTCGCTATCGTCCTCGCCGATCACTGGCTCCGCTGGCGTGCTATTCGGAAGTAGATTCGGCTGTTTGACTCACGGACAGATTTTCCACGGCATCCCAAACACACTCGACGCTGAATCCCAGGTCGTGCAGCCTTAGCATTCTTTTTGCGAAGGTCAGGGCGTCTGAACGCCACTCTCGTCCGGCTGAACATTCAACTGCTCGGCCAGATTTTGCATGTGTGTTCTATACTGCTGATCAAAAGCATCGTGAGTAACCTCAGCGATACGTGCCAATGATGGCTCCTGCAGGATGTAGTCTCCATCCGGACGATAAATCGCCGCTAGAAGAGCAATCAGGTCATCTCGATACAGGCCATCTTCATAGTGCATCAGGAAGTGAGTAAACCCGGCCGCCTGCGTGTACAACGGAGCGACCTGCGGATGATGCATAAAGTCATTCTTCCCGAGTGCCAGGAATTCTTTACTTGGCAGATAGAACTGATCATCAGGCAGCGTCATTCGCTCGATCGCTCTTACGAAACGCACATGATCCGGGCGGCCGATCGAAACCTTGCCGTCATTAATCTCAAATGATTCAAAGTAGCAGGCCAGCCCTTCGATAATCCAGAAATTTGACCGCTCACCAAGGCCCCAATCACCGGGCTTCTGCCTCGTCCTCTGAGCCCGCGCTCGCGCGGCGGCACGGCGAGCTTCCAGGGTATGGATGTCAAGGATCTGATGAGTCGCCTCGTGGAACAGCGTCGACAGCGTTCGTTCTTTGCGATCCATAAAGAAGTACGTGGTGCGAGTCTCCTGAGAGTAATACCCGGTCGTCTCCAGATTCGGCGGTACTTTGCCTTCGACGCGTTTTTGATACTCGTCTCGCTTGGCGTAGAAATGCAATTCCATCGGCCCACGTTTTTGTGCAGAACCACGAAGCGTTGCGTTGTCGAAGCGATCCTGCAGAGCCGCTGGCGTCTCGAAGAAAGCCGCGAAGTGATGTTGCAGCCACTCGTAGTAAAGCTCCAGCTTCTGTGACAGCTCAAGTCCAACCTCAAGGCTGACATTCGTCTTCACAAGGAAATGCTCACTGGGAATCTCCCATGCGTTGCGGAAGTCGCGACGATGCTCAGCTTCTTTCTCCGCACTGATCCAGCCGCCTTTCCAGGGACGCAGACCTTCTTCATAGCGCGAAACACTGGTGATTGGGATCCAGCCAAACTCCGGATGAAATGTCTGAGGCTTGCTGCCACTTCGCATCTGCTTTTCGAACTGCGAGACCCATTCACCGGCATACCCAGGCTCTTCTTTCCGCTGAGGATCACTAAAGATCAATTGTCCCAGAACGGATCGCGCATACTTGTGGTCTGAATCAACTCGAACAACGTCACTGATCAGTGAAAATGCCAGCGAAGGAAAGCCGTTTCTCAGAGCCTGACGAGCAAGCGAATAGAGTTCCGCTCCTCGCTCCCGGCGATGATTCTGAATCTGAAGTCGCCACTGCTGCTCATCCAGCGGCAGGGTCCCATCGACCTCCGTAGTGACAAGGCGCGGCGGATCAAAATTTGGCTCGGGCGAGGCGAGTGACTGACGAATCGCCTCCACCTGAGGAATCGCTTCAGGCAGTTCATGCTTGTCACACCAGGTCTCAACACTTTCCAAATCGACCTGCAGACCGTCGAAGATCGCCTGACGCTTTTCCAGAATCTGGCGATGGAGTCGATCGCGCCGCGGAACTTCATCGCCGGCAACCGGCTGACCGATAATGGCAACGATGCAAAGAATCGCGTACGACAAAGCCTGAAGGGAAACAGACAGAAACCTGATAGTTGTTCGCGGGAGTCTTCTCATTGCCATATCCTTGAATTGGCCAGCATTCGACATCCGAGTCACCGGAATCCGGCCAGAAGACGCAGAATATCAGTGTCAGGGAGTGGCGAGAATGCGAGTTTTCCTCGGGGAAATGCCTGCTATCATGTGGTGGTTGAGCCGTATTCTATGAGTCTGTCGGCTCGAATGATTGGCTTCACTGGCACCATCAGCCCAACGGGCCACGGTATTTCTGTCCCCTGAACCTCTCCTGAGACGGCAACTCGACTGCGTTTACTCAGGTTAACCATGCTTCAATGAATTTGCCCATGCCAGCCGATTTGCTCATTTCACCCCGATGGAAAGCTGAACATCTGGGATTTCCGATGCCCGATTCGGTTCATGCAGTCTCCGCCTGCCTGCCGCTATGGGAACACAATATTCGGTATGAAGAGGGTGACGCCGAGGTCGTGTCGAAACTGAAGGCCGCATATCCTCGATTTTGCCTGCATCCATTTGTGCGACAACTCTGTCGCCAGGTCTTCGGTTCAGATTCTGCCGGGCTGATTTTTCCAACCCGGAATTCGGCCGAACGAGCGCTCCGCTATGTAAAATGGCGAGGCGTGACAACCGCCTCGCTGGTCCCTGTCGCTGGCCAGCCATTCTGCGGAGTCGCCATCGATCCTAAAGAGTTTTCAACGCTGAAGGAATATTGGCAACACGCCGGCGAAGTCATTTCCTCCCGCGGCGCGGAGATGGCCCTGCGCGGCGAACGAGTGACCTGTACTGCGACTCCTGCGCGCAATCAAATTCTGAACCGACTGGCCGAACTTCGAGGTTGCCGGAAAGACGACCTCTGGATTTTCCCCTGCGGCATGGCTGCAATCGCGGCCGTCTGGCGAGCCATTCGCCAACACGATGCAACGAACCCCAGCGTGCAGTTCGGATTTCCCTATGTGGACACGCTCAAGATTCAGCAGCGATTCGAGCCAGCGGCTTATCACTTCTATCCGATCGGAAATAGCTCGGACATCGAAGCATTGCGGACTCTTTTAAAGACCGAAAAAGTCAGTGCCGTATTCTGTGAGTCACCCACAAATCCGCTGCTCACAACTCCGGACCTCGTGACTTTGCGAAGTCTCGCTGATG
>CANHVD010000221.1 GCA_947463775.1 Planctomycetaceae bacterium
GCCAAGACGCAAAGGGAACTACATTCAGGAATGGCGTCAGGGCAAATAGTGGGTGGTGAGTGTTTCGCTTTTTCAGTACTGAACGCCTTCTCTTCGCGACTTTCCGCTTTCGCGTGAGACAATTGTTTTTCACGCAAAGACGCGAAGACGCAAAGGGAACGACATTCAGGAATGGCGTCAGGGCAAATAGTGGGTGGTGAGTGTTTCGCTTTTTCAGTACTTAACAACTTCTCTTCGCGACTTTCCGCCTTCGCGTGAGACAATTCTTTTCACGCGAAGGCGCCAAGACGCAAAGGGAAAAACTTTCAGGGATGGCGTCAGGGCAAATATTGGGTGGTGAGTGTTTCGCTTTTTCAGTACTTAACACCTTCTCTTCGCGACTTTGCGCCTTCGCGTGAGACAATTGTTTTTCACGCAAAGGCGCGAAGACGCAAAGGGAACAACTTTCAGGGATGGCGTCAGGGGGCGTAAAGGCAAATATTGGGCTGGGGTGTTTCGCTTTTTCAGTACTGAACGCCTTCTCTTCGCGACTTTGCGCCTTCGCGTGAGACAATTCTTTTTCACGCGAAGGCGCGAAGGGAATCACGAGTAGTGTTGGCGGGATTTACGAACGCATCACAATGCCCCAAAGGCAATACTCCGTTCGGATTGATGGATCGACCAAATGAATCGTACTGACATGATTGCCGCTCTTGATGACCGCGGCACTCCATGGGATGTCATCATCATCGGCGGAGGAGCCACAGGACTCGGCGCGGCGCTGGAGGCGGCTTCGCGAGGGCATCGGACGGTGCTTGTTGAGTCGCACGATTTTGCTCAGGGCACATCCAGCCGTTCAACCAAGCTGATTCATGGCGGAGTTCGCTATCTGCGTCAGGGACAGATCGGCATGGTGCGACACTCGCTGCTGGAACGCCAGCGACTGCTTCAGAACGCGCCGCACATTGTGCATTCGCTGGATTTTGTATTGCCCACGTATCGACGTGGTGCTCGTACATTCTACTACGCGGGCATGAGAATTTACGATCTGCTGGCCGGGCAGCTGTTTAACGGTCGAGCCCGCCGCTTGTCTGTCGACGAAACCGTTCAGCAGCTTCCAAACCTGCGCAGTGAAGGTCTGCGAGGTGGAGTTCTCTATGCCGACGGGCAGTTCGATGACACTCGTCTGGCTATCACACTGGCCCGAACAGCCGTCACCCAAGGAGCTGTGCTGGCAAACTACATGAAGGTTGAGCGACTGATTCGCAGCGGTTCGAAGACCACCGGTGTTGTTGTGCGTGATCAATTGACGGGGCGAGAATACTCATTGGCGGGGCGAGTCGTCCTGAATGCGACCGGAGTTTTCGCCGATGCGATTTTACAGATGGATGAAGACTCAGGAGGCGATGCAGCGAGCCGTTCTCGCGAGCATGATTCACGGCCGCGGATTGCTCCGAGCCAGGGATCTCATCTGGTGCTCGATGCCGATTTTCTGCCCGGTTCAGCGGCGTTGATGATTCCGGAAACCGATGATGGACGAGTTCTCTTTGCGATTCCGTGGCACGGCAAAGTTTTGCTCGGCACAACTGATCTCGCCGTGAAGGAAGTACAAAGAGATCCTCGGCCCGGACGTTCGGAGATTGATTACCTGCTGAAACACGCCGGACGATATCTGAAACGCAGCCCAGTGCAGTCTGACGTCCGATCGATGTTCGCGGGACTCAGGCCGCTGGTTGCATCGCCGTCGAACACACGGTCCACGGCGAGCCTTTCTCGCGAACACATTATTCATACCTCCGAAGGTGGTTTGATCACCGTCATCGGTGGCAAGTGGACCACATATCGCCAAATGGGCGAAGACCTGATTAACCGCGCGGAGCAGACCGGGGGATTGTCGCGCAAGCCATCTATCACAGCGGGGCTGCGGCTGCACGGATCTGAGAAATCCTCGGCCGATTCGTTTGCTGCGTCCAATCTGCGGATTTATGGCAGCGATGCGAAGACGATTGAAGAGTTAACACGAACTCACACGGCATGGGGTGCGTTGCTGCATCCTCGGTTAACCTATCTTGCTGCCGAAGTCATTTGGGCCACGCGTAACGAGATGGCTGTCACGGTCGAAGACATTCTGGCTCGAAGGACGCGAGCATTATTCCTTGATGCCGCCGCGGCGGTCGAATGTGCACCAGTGGTGGCTCGGTTAATGGCCAACGAATTGAATCAGTCCGGTGAATGGGAGCAGCAACAGGTGCAACTGTTTCGCAGGCTTGCCGAAGGTTATCTTGGAGATGCGGGCCAAACGTCTTAGCGTTACGGCGCGTCGTCAAACTCAAAGATGCAGGTTGGACATTCTTGTCCGACGGGATTTCGACGGGCAAGAATGCCCATCCTACTCGAAAATCAAAAAGATCTTTTCATGCAACTTCTCGTTCCCCAATCTGTTCGCTCATCAGTTACAGTCGCCGAAAACATCACGGTCTCTGCGTTAAACACTACTGAGCTTGCACAAGGCAAAACATCATGGCCGGCCTTGCAGGGACTCACGTCCTCGCAAAGCAACGGTATTGCGTTCACGGGCAATGAAGATGCTCGGGCGGTCAATGCGATGCTGAAGCTGTTGACTGATCAGGTCAATGGCACGGGGCAGTCTTCGATGATCGTGTTCTCCGAAGAACCGATTCCGGCGAATCTATTATCGCAGTTACCACAGAGCCTGCATTCACTCATACGAAGACCGTTGCACCACGATCTGTTTTTTCTGCCGATAATGTCCAGCGAACTTCTCGCATCGAAAGCGGGACTTCTTGATATCGTCGTGCAGAATTCTCCGCTCTGCATGGCAATCTCCAAAGCTCCTGCGATGGAACGCTTTCCACTGGCAGGCCCGGGACAAACATTTATCAAGCATGACTCGTTGATGGCTGCCATCGACAATGCCGTACAATCGCTGGCGACAGATCAAAGAGATAAACGCTGCGTCGAATCCGGCCTGCTGTTGCTGTGGGATTTTCTGGACGACTCCCATGAGATCTCTCAGACCATGGAAGGCAAGGGTTCTCCTCGAACCGCCGACTACTGGCACGGCATCATGCACCGCCGCGAGCCCGACGCTGGCAATGCGTCCTACTGGTTTCGTCGAGTCGGCTCTCATCCGGCGATTGATCATCTGGGCACTCAATTGCTTGCATGGATGAGTGAACTGAAGGCCTCCCCGGAGATGCTGCAACTGGCGGAATCGCGGCTGCTCAAAGGCAAATCGTTCGACCCATTCGCCCTGATCGAACTCTCCACTGCCGCTCTCCGCAATCCCGGATCGGTGGCCGATCAAACTCTTCGCATGGTGCAGTATCTTGAGATCCTGAATCTGCTGTCGTGGTCATGCGGGAATGCAGGGTAATTTTCGGTGATTTTGAGTTGCGTGCAGGTCTCTGACCTCGCACAGTGGCCGACCGAAGGTCTCCACTGCGTTCACATACACGGAACGAGGGAGACCTGCGGTCAACGAAGAGGGCTCGGTCGGAGACTGGCCATAACGCCTCTCCGACCGGCCATAACAAGAGGACAGCGACATCAATCATCTGCCTGATCGCCGTCTTTGATCACGAAGCGAGCTTTTAGTCTTGCGACTTCGGTCGCCAGGCCGGCAGACTTGACCGACCGCAGAACTTCATTGAAGTCCTTGTACGCGGCCGGAGCTTCGTCTTTCGGATACTGACGGCAGTTGCTCAGAATGTCGTGTTCCTCGAACGACTGATCAATCGACTTCTGGTCCAGTTCTCGAATCGCACGTTTGCGCCCGAGTGCTCGACCAGCACCGTGATTAACGCTGTAACAACTGATGCTCGCTCCTTCGTCGGCAACCATGACGCTCGATCCTGCCTGAGGATTTCCTGGCAGCAGAATCGGATGTCCGGTGCTTTCGTAACGAGTCCCCTTCAGCGAATGGTGCCCGCCCGGAAACGCTCGAGTTGCACCTTTGCGGTGAACCCAGGCGATGTTGTTGTTCACAACTTCCTTGCGTGCAATATTGTGGCTGATGAAGTACACAAGCTGTCCGGTCGTTCCCGGAATAATCTCCTGAAACGCTTCCAGCACCAATGCGTTAATCAACATATGGTTGGCCGTCGCGAAGTTTGCTCCCAGGGCCATGTCGTCGAGATATGCATTGGCTTCCTCTGTTCCCAGAGGTGCATACACGAGTTCTCGATCGTTGCCCGGCAACGGAATGTCCCACTTCGCGAACTTCGACTGCAGAGACTTAAACTGACCATCGGCCAGGTTATGGCCGATACCGCGTGATCCACAGTGCGACAAAAACGCCACGTGGTTGTCCTTCATTCCGAAGACTTCAGCGGCCTTGCGAGCACGCTCGTTGTCTTCCAGATGCACGACTTCACATTCACCGAAATGGTTACCTCCACCGTAAGATCCCAGCTGTTTCATTTTGCCTGGAAACTTGTGGCGAAAGATCCCGACTTCCATATGACGATCCAGACGTGCTCCGAGAGTATCGCGAGTATCATCGTGGCCAACGTGGAAAGAGTCTTCGCAGCGTTCAGCCCATTCCGGGGGAATTCCGAGCTGATTACAAACCGACTCCGAAGCACCTTCCAGCATCAACTGGCGACCAAGTGTCTCGTCGACTCGTCGAGATTTCGGAGCACTCTGCTGACCGCGGCCGGCTCCGGTCGGAGTTCGCTCGCAGATGGCATTGATGAGTGCTCGTCGTACACGTCGATCGTTGATCTCTTCAGCTGGAACGCTCAGCTGCAAGAGACTCATTGAGCACTTAATGTCGACACCGACCGGCCCCGGGTAAATATGTGTTGGCGAAACCATCACGCAACCCACAGGAGCTCCGTAACCGCAATGAGCGTCCGGGTTCAGCACGAGATCTGTGACTCCCGGAGCAAGCCGCGAGTTGACGGCCTGCTTCAGGCAGCCTTCATCAAATGTGCTGCGGATCGCGTGCGTTCCGATGACTGTGATCGGCTTTGTATTTGAATCGGTTGTCGGCAAAATCGCTGTTGCTTCGCCGGTGCTGATGAGTTCGTAAGCCATGGTCTTTCTTTCCAAAGGCGAGCGGCAGGGTGTCAGCCCTCCGAGTTGTGTTTTTTGGTGCTTGGTGCTTGGTGCTTGGTGCTTGGTTGAGTCGCAGGTTTACCACAGAGGGCACAGGGATCACAGAGGGGAATCGCAGAGGGCGATCTTGGTGATAAGAATGACATTACCAAAAGAGAAGGTGGTGAACCTGGCAAAGAAGATCTAATCCCCCATGATCCTCGCTCCATGCACTCGGAACTTCAGTAGCCGTCTCGCTCCGCCGAGACGAGCCTTGCTGCGTGCACTCAAATGAAGACATTCTGGTCAATACTCACTACAGCGTCATGCATGCTTTACGATAATCCCAATTGGCTTCGGCAATACAAATTGCACTCAATAAGGCTCATCTCGACGGAGCGAGATGGCTACAGAAAAACCGATCACGACAAGAATTGATGAAACGTTGCGCGCTCTACCGGACTGAGCTACGGCCCCGGTGCTGAAGCGAGTCGTGGCTTGCTTCAGAGAATGGAGCCGGTGGGATTCGAACCCACGACCTCGAGGGTTACAGCCTTGTAGTTCCATCTGCATTCGTGATGCGGTGTTCTCAGATAGTATTCAGTTGCCAGTTTTCAGTGTTCAGTACAGACAAAGTCAGCCAGGGACAAGGGGGATCGAGAATTCTCCGCTTTCGCGGGGCGGGGTTTGAACCCGCTGGTTGCCAATGTATTCCCGATGGCATTCCCTGACTGATGCTCACAATGGAAAGTCCCAAAGTTCGACAAGGGTTCGTTGAGATGTGCGACATTGACGAAATGTAATCCCAACAGCATTCGATCTTTGAGGTTTCGGAAAAAGTCTTCAGTAGGCAGTCGTCAGTCGAAAGAATTTGAGGCTTCGAATTTGAAATTTGAGATACTGCTCAATGTCAACCGCCAACTCTCTTCAAACATCGCTCGACAAGGAGTTCGTAAGACGTCGTTTGCTCTACCGGACTGAGCTACAGAATGCTTTCGCACTCCGGCAGGAGTTGAACCTGCGACCTAACGTGTAAATGTAGTCCTACTGGCATTCGAACGGTGTTTGAGGAAAGTGTTCAGTTTTCAGTGTTCAGATAATCGCATTTCAAATTTTAGATCTGAAATTTGAAATCCAAAAGCAGATCCGACAAGGTTTTGACGAGACGTTTTTCAGGTGCTCTATCCAATTGAGCTACCGACCATTTTCACGGCCGAGCGGGATTCGAACCCGCAACCCCCTGAGCCCATGTAGTCCCTTCGGCATTCGGATCGTTTTCTCGAAAGAGTTACCAGTCGTCAGTCGCCAGTTAACAGTGTTCAGCAGCCGCAAGTTCTGACACCTGCGACTCCTCTGCCAACTGACGACTGCCAACTGAAAACCCTGCGACCATCAAATTCTCATCTGAGAAATCTCATTGACCCAGTGGTTCTCTGAAAAGCGTCCGCCAGCGACGTCCGCAATCAATTGAAACACGTGGTCACTGAATCCTCCGACGTTGATGATGTCTGATCGCTCCTTGCCCTGAGTTGTCCCGTTGGGCTGAATATCGATGCAGATCATCTTCGCTTGTGGATTGCGTTGCTTAAACGCCATCCACTCCTTCATCGTTTCAGTCGCCTGAGTTCCATAGCCATAGTGTCGATTTGAATCGATCCACGATTCGTTGTCGGAAACGTAGATGATCAAATCTCCCTTCGCCTTCGACTCGTTCAGGTGCCGCAACGGCAGGCTGCAATTGGTTCCTCCGGATGGCAACTTCATCAGCTTTTCAGCGTTTGTCATCACCGTGTCCCGAGGATTCAGCTGGCAAGGTGTCACTCGGTCACTGAACGGCACAACAACCGTATCCGGATTGCTACGCATCACTGCGGCCGCAACCAGAGCTGCCACGTCGATACACTTCGCGGCCGTTGTTGAACCTGCTCGATGACCCGTCACAGGAGTTTGCATCGATCCGGAAATATCCGGGAATACATAAACCTGCCCGTTGATCTGAGGCACATTGCGAATCGCAATTTCCATCGCATCCTGCAATGCATCCTTGACTGGTCCAGGAACTTCGTCAGTAATACTGATCCATGCTGTCAGCAACTGATACGGGAAGACCTTCGCCTTCTCGACCAGGTTCGCATTCTTCAGCCGGTTTGCAATCACGCCGATCAGACCCTTGTCTTCAAAGACGCCCTGTCGCACAAACGTGTTAAGGTTCATGCGAGTCATCGTCCATGATGCATTCCGAGCAATCTGCTGCCAGTCTTTTTTAGTCAGAGTAAGAGCCGTCAACATCTGGAACGGAACGTCAGGCGCCTTCACTTTGCCAGGGTTGGTGTTTCGCTTAAACGCTTCGTACTGCTTCACGATCTCCGGTAGCGACTCCTCCTTGAAAGAGCGTCCGATCAGGTAAGCGTACAATGCTTCTCGCGAAGCATCTTTTGGCTTTGGATGAACCATCTTGATCACATCCGCCAGCGACGGATCGTTTCCTACGGAACCAGAGAACAACTGTTCGTCCGTATGATTCTCCAGCCACTGCAGGATCAATCGCTTTGGCAACGTTCCAAGACTCTTGCGGCCAACAACTCCGGACCGCATAATCTGCACGAAGTTACGCAGCATCTTGGGTGAGTCGATGACTCGATCAAAGATCTCGGCCAGCAAACCCGGAGAGCGAACCGAAAGCACAGCACAAAGAAGTGCAGGCATATCCTTCATGTAACCCTTCGCTCGAGCGAACAAGGCAACCTGAGCGATGTACTCCGGCTCATTCGCACCGCAGAGTTCAAGGATCGTTGCGAGCTGATCTTCGGCGGAAACGTAGAACGTGTTGTTCAGGCATCCGGTTGCAGCATACTGAGCCAGTTTGTGCTTTGCGGAGAACTCATACGCCGTTCCGCCAGCTTCGTTAACAGCATCAGATTTTGGTGCCAATAATCCTGCCAATGACTTGAAGAGCGACTTGCTGGCCATGATCCCATTCTCCTGATTTTGTTTCCATCTCGTTGTCGTGTCGTTTGATGAGATGTGACAAAGCAGGCTCTGTGCCAGTTAGAGAAATATTTCCCAAATAGCGACGCAAGTCTATGTGCAGAATGGGTTTGAGAAATCCCGATTCACAATGGGCGGAGTATTCGCCTGTCTCAAGGTCTTCTAAAATATCGCTCGATGGATAACGAACTATCCTTTGGGATAACATTCAGGGCTTAGCGGCTTGCGGCGTGGAATCCACGGCCCCCGGATTCTCGGAGTGATACACAGACAAAGGGCTTTGCTCGGCACCTTCGAACTCAAGAGGAAACGGCATTGGCTGAGCTGCCGCAATCATGACGAGACCTCCCACTTCCGGTCTTGGCAGAAGTGCGGGCGTCACTGGCTTGGGCGCGATCACGAACCAGCGACGATCTTTCATCAGAATCTGAGGACGCAGGACGCGAGCGAACTCCGGGGTCACTCCGCCTTCGCGACTGCCAAAAATTGTATCGCCAATATCTCGGGCCGTTGTCTCAAAATTTGCCGTCGCCGCGGTCATGGCATCCTGAACTTCTGCGCTGGCCCAGTAGTCTCGCATCGTGGTTCGGAGCGTTTGATTATTGATCACGGATTCC
>CANHVD010000222.1 GCA_947463775.1 Planctomycetaceae bacterium
GCAAGGTTGCAAACTCGGAAATTTCGTGCTGGCGGTTATGCTCAACAGAATTAGAAACGGCTGCAGTGAATTCTCAATTCAATGCAGCCGTGGAATCATACATCAGACAAGCCTGCCGCTTTAACGCGTGACAAGCCCGCAAACATGCGATGGTAATTCTTAGCCAATGCGTTCGGTGCTGCGGACACCGAAGCGAACAGACTTGATGTGCTCTTCGATTTCTTCCTCGTCATTGCTCTCGACGTCGGCCATAAATTCACGGCGATGGAACTCAACCTGTTCGTTCGGCGTATTGTTTCTCATTCGCTCGTCGGTTAACAGAAATGTTTCGTCTGGCTGGCGAACGAAGAACATGCGGAACCAGAGCATCTGCTCCACGTTTTTCTGGGGAGCATCAAGGCGAATTCGCATGCCCTGTTCGTACCATTCAAACAACATACCGAAGAAGCCGCTCGGGATGTATTTGACTGCGGAAAGATCAACACCGATCGCTCGGTAGCCATCTCTCTCAATCAAAGCAGTAAGGGCCTCTCGGAGCAAAGCCAGATCGGCTCCATCCCAGATCTCCATGTCTTCCAGCGATACGACCGCAAAGTCATTTTCAATGCGAACGGTCAGACGCTGCTTCTTTCTTGAACTCATCGCCATCTTTCCCAGAATGGATTGTTCACTTTCACCACCATGTTCGTCGGGGCGAGATTGATGATGCAAAGGGTGAACCGAACGAAGACGAATTCGTGGGGTAGAAGCTAACTGAGTTGCAAGTGGAATTCAGGAAGAAGTTTACGTCAATATTGTTCCCGTGGCAGCGTGCCAATCCGTAAAAGACGCCGTTGCCAAGTTACAACATTTGGTCCTCAGATTGAGGTGAATCGTCAACAATTTGATGCTTCCTTTGTTCAGTCACCGAGAGAGAGCCGAACACTTTCTGAGCTGACATTAACGAAAAGAACTCCTCCCGTTTCCTGACAGTAATACAGAAACATGTTGCCGCGAATGTACCTTGAAGAGTCCTGCCGCGGTGTCGTGAGGATTCAATGACTTCGCGATGCAGCCGTTCCCCGAGCCAGATCTGAGACAACATCCGAGCAATTTCGCGGGATTAGAGCCACAATTGGCAGCAGAGAGCTGCAAGCCTTGAGACACGGTCTCACTTTTGTGCATTTCTGGCATAGTTAATTGCCAGAATGTATTTGCTCGATAACATCTGAGTGGCTAGGAGCTTTTCCGCCACTTGTTTGGGTTTCCAGGTTTATCAATGTCTTCCCCCCTTGATGCACGCGATCGCGAGATTCTTGAGCATCTTCACCAGTCCGCTGGTGGGGACATTCAGGCATTGTGTGATGTCTTAGGTGTCACAAGGACGGCGATTCGTCAGCGAATTGCTCGACTTGAAGGGGCAGGGTTGATTTCTTCAGATCTTCAGGGTCAAAGCCGAGGCCGTCCGCGCTTGGTTTACCGAGTGACTGCAGAGGGAATGCACGAGCTGGGCGAAAACTACCGCGAACTGGCAGTAGTTTTGTGGGAAGTAATCACTGGCTATGAGGACCAGACTGTCCGCACTTCGCTTTTGGGGCAAGTTCGGAATTCACTGGCTGAGCGGTTTCGGCGGCAACTGGTCGGATGTGACTCGGTTGACGAGCGGCTGGATCAGCTAGCCAGCGAAATGAAGTCCAGTGGCTTTAATATTGAGAGTGATCATTCTGGGGGGCTGCGAATACTGCGGGAGACATCCTGCCCGTTTCCGATGCTGGCGGACGTCGACGAGGCGATTTGTCAGGTGGAGCGGGAAGTTTTGCAGCAAGTTTTGGGGGCTCCAGTTGAATTTCGTTCACGCTGTAGAGACGGTCAGGGCTGTTGCGAATTTCAGGTGATGGGCGGTTCAGATTTGTTGGGTGTCGCTGCGGGCAGTGTGGGTGTTCAGTCCCTGGAAACTTCCGGGGGCGATTGCAAGACAGAGGCGTGCTGATAGAGTGCCGACTGCACTTCCGGCGATGTGGCAGTCGCGGGATTCAGTCAGTGCTTTTCAGTTAATAGATGTTCTGGCAAGAGGTTTGAGCGTCATGACATGGATTGAAGGTCGATTCGAAGAGAACGTGATCACCACGACAATGGAGCAGGCCATGAATTGGGGCCAGCAGTCCAGCATCTGGCCGATGACGTTCGGGCTTGCCTGTTGTGCGATCGAGATGATGGCTGCAGGGGCCAGCAAATACGATCTCGACAGGTTCGGTGCGGGGGCGTTCCGTGCAACCCCTCGACAGGCTGACCTGATGATTGTTGCCGGGACTGTAACGTTCAAGATGGCAAGTCGTGTTCGACGACTGTACGAACAGATGCCGGATCCGAAATACGTGATTGCAATGGGTGCCTGCACTGTAGGTGGCGGGCCTTATTTCAAGCACGGTTATCATGTGGTTAAGGGTGTGGATCTTGTTGTCCCGGTTGACGTTTATGTTCCCGGATGTCCTCCGCGTCCGGAAGCTCTTCTTGAAGGGCTGATGCGGATACAGGACAAGATCAAGGCTCGCAAGGTGACACGTGGCGAAATGGCTCTGCCAGTCCCGCATCACTCGGGTTACTCCGCTTTGAATGTTTGATTGCTACCCGGTAACGAGTAGCAATCCCGGTACTGCCACGGCCGGATAAGTAATTGAATCAAGCTGACTGAATTCCAGATTGTTAATGTCAGTACTTTGGTCATTTCCTGACCTGGTGCTGTGCACATTTGAGGAAGTGTGGTTGCGATGAGTGCTGTGTTGAAGATTTCCAATCTGCATGTCAATGTGGGTGAGACGCCGATTCTGAAGGGCGTCAATATGGAGATTCGTCAGGGCGAAGTCCACGCCTTGATGGGTCCGAATGGATCAGGCAAGAGTACGCTTGCTTATGCTCTTGCCGGGCATCCGAATTACACAGTGACTGACGGCTCGATCGAGATCGACGGAGTCAATGTCACGGAGATGGAAGCCGATGAGCGTGCTCGTCTCGGCATGTTCCTGGCGTTTCAGTATCCTGTGGTGATCCCGGGAGTGAAGGTCGCCGACTTCCTGCGTCATGCTGTTTCGAACATCCGCAATCCTGATCGTAAGGAAGGCGAAGGCCTGATCGGGATGCGTGAGTTCCGCAAGGAAATCCGCGAACGAATGAATGAACTGGGCATGGACCCGGAGTTTGCTCGCCGGTACCTGAACGACGGTTTCTCTGGCGGTGAAAAGAAGCGCATGGAGATTTTGCAGCTTGCTATGTTGCAGCCGCGATTTGCGATCCTTGATGAAACAGACAGCGGTCTCGACAGTGATGCTGTCCGCGTGGTCAGCGAAGGATTGGCAAAGCTCTCCGGTCCTCAGATGGGCGTGCTGATCATTACCCACCACGAGCGATTGCTCGAATTCAATCCACCACAGTTCACCCATGTTATGCTGGGTGGCCGGATTGTTGAGACTGGTGATGCGTCGCTTGCGAATGAATTGCATGCCAACGGATACGCGACGGTTCGTGCTCGCCATCCGGAAGCGGCCGCTGAAAATGCCAAGGCGGAAGCTGCTGCTGCTGTCTGATGTTCGACTGATTGCGGACCATTGAAGTTCATCCTGGTCTGCGCGTGAATCCTCCAACAAAATAAAGTGAGTAGATCACATGTCAACTGATACTCCGGTCAAGAACGATGTGGAATTTGGGTCGTACAAATACGGCTTTCACGATTCGATGGATAACTATGCATTCAAGAGCCGAAAAGGCCTGGATGCTCAGATTGTGCGACAGATTTCTGAGCTGAAAAATGAGCCAGCCTGGATGACCGAATTCCGTTTGGAATCTCTGGCCATCTTCGAATCTCGCCCAATGCCAAATTGGGGCGGAGATATGACGGACCTGAACTTTCAGGACATCTTCTACTACATGAAGGCTGCCAATGAGCAGGAGACTTCATGGGAAGATGTGCCGGAAGAGATTCGGCGAACCTATGATCGACTGGGGATTCCTGAGGCAGAAAAGAAGTATCTCTCGGGTGTCAAAGCGCAGTACGACTCTGAAGTGGTCTACGGAAGCCTTCAGGAAGACCTGTCAAAGCAGGGCGTGATATTCACAGACACGGACTCTGCTCTGCGAGATCATCCGGAATTGTTCCGTGAATACTTTGGGACCGTAATTCCTCCCGGGGACAACAAGTTCGCTGCCCTGAATTCGGCAGTGTGGTCAGGAGGGTCGTTCATCTACGTTCCGAAGGGCGTAAAGATCGAGTTTCCACTTCAGGCCTATTTCCGCATCAACAGCCAGAACATGGGCCAGTTTGAGCGAACCTTGATCATCGTCGACGAAGGGGCCGCGATTCACTACGTTGAAGGTTGTACAGCTCCGACCTACAGCAGCAACAGCCTGCATTCCGCAGTTGTTGAAATCATTGTGAAACGTGGGGCACGTTGTCGCTATACCACGATCCAGAACTGGTCCAGCAACGTCTATAACCTCGTGACCAAACGAGCGATGGCGTACGGCGACTCATTGATGGAATGGATCGATGGGAATCTCGGTTCCAAGTTGACCATGAAGTATCCGGCGATCTGGTTGATGGAGCCGGGAGCTCGCGGGGAAACTCTGTCGATTGCGTTCGCGGGTGAAGGTCAGCACCAGGATGCCGGAGCCAAAATGGTTCACTGTGCTCCGAATACTTCCAGCCGAATCATCAGCAAGAGCATTTCCAAGAGTGGCGGCCGATCCAGCTACCGTGGCCTTGTGAAGGTTCACAAGGACGCTGTGAATTGTCGCTCGAATGTGGTCTGTGACGCCTTGATTCTGGATCCCGCCAGCCGAAGCGATACGTATCCGTACATCGAAGTTGAAGAAGAAAACGTAGCGATTGAGCACGAAGCCAGTGTTTCGAAGATTGCTGAAGAACAGTTGTTCTATCTGATGAGCCGTGGTCTGTCGGAAGCAGAAGCTTCGGCCATGATCGTGACTGGCTTCATCGAGCCGCTCGTGAAAGAACTGCCGATGGAGTATGCGGTGGAACTGAATCGACTGATCGAATTGCAGATGGAAGGCTCGGTTGGTTAGTTCGCTGCTGATCAACTGATTTGTTGCGGAGAAATCGCTGTGGTGAAACTAAGCGAAGAAGTGGCTGAGGCCTTGAAAGCAGCAAATGGCGAACCGCTGGCTGTCGAGGTACCGGGGTTCGACGGCAGGTTTGTTGTCGTCGAACAGTCCGAGTACGACGCAGCGGTGGCGGCTCTGGCTCTGCAAAGAAATGTGGAACTGATTCGTGAAGGAATCGCAGACGTTCAAGCGGGCAGAGTAATGCCCCTTGATGAGGCGATGGAACTGATTCGGCGGGAATTGGGCTTTCCACGTCGTCAAACAACATGAAGGTGCTGATCTCGTCGCGAGCGGTGCTGGATATCCAGCGTAACGCGGATTGGTGGGCCGCGCAACACAGCCGCCTTCAGGCTGCTGAATGGTTTTATTGTGTTTACGATCAACTTGATGCGATTGGCAGTTCACCCCTGAGTTACGGCCTGTCTTCAGAAAATGGCATGTTTCCGTTCGAAGTTCGAGACGCCCTGATTGGCCTTGGGAACAGGAAAAGTTATCGAGCCATTTTTGGCGTTCATGAAGATCATTTGACTGTTTATCGAGTGTTGAGAGCAGCCGAGGGGACGATTGATGCTTTCGACCTTGAGTAGACAGTGATTTTTGTTTGTTTGAGAGAGTTTGAAACAGATATGTCATCCACAACCATCGATATTTCTCGCACTGGCTTCTCTTCTGAGGTCTTCGAACAGTTCCTCGCCACTCGCAGTGAACCGTCCTGGATAACAGACGCTCGTCGTGCAGCGTTTGATCAGTACCAGAACCTGCTTCAGAGTGAACTTGATCCTGAAGAGTTTAAGCGAGTCGATCTCCGTGTCTTCAACGCAGGGAAGTTTCGGCCGTCTGCCGGAACAGTTGATTCCTCCTCAATTTCCACACTGCTAAGTGACAAGACAGAGTTCGGTGGATCCGTCGCGCATGTGAATGGCCAGGTGACTCAGGCAACCGTCTCAGATCAGATTCGCGCTCAGGGAGTTCTGTTCGGTGAACTTCAGGGATTGATGACCACTCATCGCGAACTGCTTGAGCCATACTTTATGAAAAAGGCCGTGCAGACCGACGCGGATCGTTTCTCGGCCTGGCATGCAGCATTCTGGACTGGCGGAACATTGCTCTATGTTCCTCGCAATGTCGAAGTCGCATTGCCACTACACAGTTTGATTGCTCACAGTCGTGATGGCGTCGCTGATTTTAGTCACACGCTGATCATCCTCGAAGACGGCGCGCGAGCGACTTTGCTGGAAGAGACGACCTCCGCAAATGATGACATCGCAGGTTTGCATGTGGGCTGTGTGGAACTCATCGTTGGCCGAGACGCAAATCTGCGTTATGTTCAGTTGCAGAACTGGAATCAAAAGTCATGGCACTTTGCCCATCAGGCAGGTTGCGTCGACAGCAATGCTTCCCTGCAGTGGACGGTAGTTGGTCTGGGCAGCAAGCTTGCTCACATCCATCAGGATATTAATCTGAATGGTCGAGCCGCAACGGCGGAAGTAAACGGCGTGACCTTCGTCAGCGATCGTCAGAAAATCAGCTATTACACTCAGCAGCATCACAAAGCTCAGGGCACTCACAGCGATCTGCTTTACAAAGAAGTTTTGCGGGATGAAGCTCGTGTCATCTGGCGTGGCATGATCAAGGTGGATCCGGCTGCTCAACAGACGGACGGATATCAGCGAAGCGACGCGTTGATGTTGAGCGATGACGCTCGATGTGATTCCATTCCAGGCCTCGAAATCGAGGCGGACGATGTCAAATGCACTCACGGTGCAACGACTGGTCGAGTCGACAAAGAGCAGATCTTCTACTGCATGAGCCGCGGGATTCATCGACACGAAGCCATGCACATGATCGTGGAAGGCTTTTTCCAGAAGGTTTACGATCGTATCCCGGTCGAGATCGTTCGTGAAACGTTGAGCCGAACCGTTCAAGGTAAACTGGGAATCGAGTCTATTGCCGTTTGAATACGGTAATGTGAATGTCTAGTGGCGGCGTGATTTCCGGCAGAAGCAGTTTAATCTTCAAAGCAGAATGTGATTCATGGAACGGGTGATTGGAACAGACGAGTTAAAGTCCGGAGACCGCAAAACAGTCTATGTCGACGACATTCCTGCGTTGGTCATTCGAATTCAGGATGAGTACTTTGTCGTCGAAGATGTCTGTTCCCATGATGGGCAGCCTCTCACGAATGGTCCAATACAAGACTGCTCCATTGTCTGCCCGCGCCATGCGGCTCGCTTCGATTTAAGGTCGGGCAAGGCGTTGTGCATGCCTGCAACGGAAGCCATTCGTGTGTTTAAGACAGAGATCCGTGACGGGGCGGTTTGGGCCGGACGTTAAGTCATTGGCTGATGCCGTGTTTAACTTCTTTATTCCATGTTCGACATTTAAAATTGCGAAGCACCATGGCCACTGATACCGAACTTATCGAAGCCCTCAAGCAGGTTATTGACCCGGAATTGATGGTCAACATAGTCGATCTCGGACTCATTTACTCCGTTGATCAGACAGAGCGCAAGGTCGCGGTGCAGATGACGTTAACCAGCCCGGCGTGTCCTGCTGGTCCGCAGATCGTCCAGCAGGCAAAAATGGCTTTGGAGCGACTTGACGATGTCGACGAAGCGACGATCACCATCACGCTGTCGCCACCATGGACTCCGGACCGCATGACGGATGACGCCAAAGACATGCTCGGGATCTTTTAAGTCTAGAGACGTTTCGAGTAGACAGTGTGCAGGGTTGCCAATCACGCCCCAGAGCAAATCAGAATATCAATTGCACCTGGCGAATTCTGAACGCTGTCAACGAAACCATCGTTCCCTGATCCGAAATCGCCAGCGAAGATTTTTCAGTCAAGTCTGCATTCACCGCAAACGCTGCTGTTGGCCGCCGCGCTGTTTTGATCATGCAGTCCACCGCGACTCCGTCAGTCTCCGACAACAACAGCGTTAAACATTCAGATTGATCTTCCGTCGCCTGTTTGTGATCTGTGCTCACAATTTCCACGTTCTTTGCGGACAGCCCCAGAATCCATCCACTGGCTGCTCCTGAGGGAGTCGCCCCTGTTGTCTGCGTCACAGATATCGGTGTCATGGCATCGGCTGCAGTCCGAAGCGGAAATGGCTGGTCGAATTCAATGGTAAACTGAAACTCACGAGCAGACTCGCCTTCGACGATCAGCAGGCTGTCCAGCATTCGAGGCCCCGATCGTCGATGATAAGGGCGTCCATGAGACACAATCATCAAGCGATGATCATGGTCGCTCACTTCGATGTAATCCGGCGACTCAAACCGTTCTGCTCGAAAGCCGCCTGCTTGCCCCATGACCGCTCGTGTAATCACAGCCGATTCGTTGTCCCACGCAAAGCGGCATCCATAGTAGGTCAGCCATGGATTACCTTTCACGCTGCTCTTGATGTCTTCAAGCCGCAGATGAATTTGAATTCTTGGCTGAACTCGATCGACTGAAGTTGTCTGAATGACGGTCGCAAGCCGGGACCCATCGACAGGAGAGACGAGTTCGCTGATCGTCTCAACGGCGGCAAAAACC
>CANHVD010000223.1 GCA_947463775.1 Planctomycetaceae bacterium
CACAGCCATCCACACCAGAACAATGTTCAGGACTCTCATGCGATACTCCGTGAAAAACAATGCGAGGGCATTTGCCCCCGGAGAACTTCAGAATCGACAAAAAAGCAACGTGGGCGACTTTCAGGGAAGTGCGGAACGTACCACACTTCGAACTCGGCGTCATCAATTCGCCCCTGAAGAGTCCTCTGTGATTGCTTTCAGGGCGACTGAGTATGTGGCCAGTTGTTCCCTGTTACTCTTCGATAACTTTGCGTATTCGCAGGCGGTTCATGAAATCTGTTACCGAGTATCTGACATTCAATATTCCGGAAAGAATGGGCTTCCTGAATATCACCTCCAGGCTGGAGGAGATACTTCGCGGCAGCGGGATTCAGGAAGGCCTGATGCTGTGCAACGCGATGCATATCACAGCCTCCGTGTTCATCAATGACGACGAGTCTGGTCTGCATGCAGACTATCGCAAGTGGCTGGAGCAACTCGCGCCGTTCGATGCTTCACCGCAGCGATATGCTCACAATCGCACGGGCGAAGACAACGCCGATGCGCATATGAAACGGCAGATTATGGGACGGGAAGTGGTCGTCGCCGTGACGCAGGGACGGCTCGACTTCGGACCGTGGGAGCAGGTCTTCTATGGCGAATTCGACGGACGCCGCTCCAAGAAAGTGCTGGTCAAAATCATCGGCGAATAATCAATGCTGATGATCCCGCGCAGAGCTTCATATCAGGCCTGCGGCATGTCGATGATCACCCGCCCGTTCTCAATGCGAACAGCGTAGGTGGTCTGGCAGATTCTCTGATTCAGGCAATGCTGGCCACTGGACACATTGAACTGCCAGCCATGCCACGGACATGTCACGATATTGCCTCGCAGTGTGCCTTTTCCGAGTGGTCCGCCAGCATGCGGGCAGATGCCATCGATCACATGAAACACACCGTCCACGTTGTAGACAGCGAAGATTCTTCCATCGGCGACCACTTCTGCAGATTGTCCCGGAACAATCGTCGCCGCATCCGCCAGATCCAGACTTGCCATATCACGCGACTCTATTTCGAGGGGCTGTTGAGTTCATTTTTGACATGCTCTGCCGCTCGCAGAACACGCATCATATTTCCACCCAAAATCTTGTGGATGGATGCACGATCATATCCGCGATTGAGCAATTCCTGAGTGATCAATGGGTAGGTCGCGACACTTTCCAATTGATGAGGCAGTCGGGGGACTCCATCGAAATCCGATCCAATCCCGACATGATCAACTCCGGCAAGTTTCACGATGTGATCGATATGGTCGACCACGTCATGCAGCGTCCCGCGAGCTTCCTTGTTCTTTTTCAGAACTTCCGTCGGTGCCACAAACGCCGAGAAGAAGTTGACCATGACGACGCCTCCGTTTTGCTTCACCAACAGCAGCACGTCGTCCGGCACATTGCGAGGATGATCACAGATGGCTCTCGCGCTGGAATGCGAAAACATCACTGGAGCCTTAGTGATCGCCAGCGATTGTCGCATTGTTTCCGGAGAGACATGGGATAGGTCAACCATCATTCCCAGACGATTCATTTCTCGAATCACGTCTTTGCCGAAATCTGAAAGTCCGTTGACACGCGGTTCATCCGTTGCGGAATCCGCCCATGTCAGAGACTTGGAATGCGTCAGTGTCATGTAGCGACAACCTTCGTCGTAAAGTCGCTGCAGATTGCTGATTTCGTTCTCGATGCTGTAGCCGCCTTCGACTCCCATCATGGATGCGATCCGCCCGGCTTTGACGATGCGTTCAATATCATCGGCTGTCGAGGCGAACTCAAATGTCTCCGGATACCGCTTTACCATCGACTTCACGATCGAAATCTGATGTAACGTCTGCGATAACGCATCGCCGTTCTTGTCGGCAGCGGCCGGAACGTACACGGACCAGAACTGGGCCTTGAGTCCTCCTTTTTTCAGCCTTGCAATATCCGTGTGCAGAGTTGGCTGATCTTTGGAGATATCCAGAATATCGAACGAAGAGTTGCCCTTGTCGCGAATCTCCCACGGCAGATCATTGTGTCCGTCGAACAGCATGCCGCTAAAGTGAACAGCCTCACCTTCCGCAGTTAACACGACATCAGGGCGGCTGGATTCCTGAGCTTTCGCCGGGCTCATTCCCGTTACTAACACGACCAGCAGCATCGTCAAAAATGCGGGAACGATTTGCCGGGTGAATGGCCTCAAAGTCTGTCTGCCGCCGTGCATCGTCCGCTTTTCCTTGAGATTGATTTCAGGCAAAAATTTCCGTCACTGGGCGACCCTTGGCGATTGGCAAGGGGCGATTCAGATTGTCATGAACTTCAATCGTATGATCAATCCCCAAAGCATAATACATTGTGGCAGCCAGATCGCCGGTGGTCACAGGATCACGGTCAGGGACGGCTCCGTATTTGTCGGAGGCTCCATACACTGCGCCTCCCTGGACTCCACCGCCTGCCATCAATACGGTGTAGCATTTCGGCCAGTGGTCGCGACTGATGTTGGCATTGATCTTCGGGGTGCGGCCAAACTCGCCCATCCAGGTGACAAGTGTCTCATCGAGCAATCCGCGGTCACTAAGATCATTCAGCAGCACCGGGAGCGTGTGATCTGTCGATGGAAAATGCCACTCGGGAAGGATCTCATACATGCGGGTATTGTCAAATCCGTGAGTATCCCAGCCGCCATCAGTCTTGCTGCGGCCACCAATGCTCTGAGCAAAATACACCGTTGTGAATTTGACACCTGATTCGACCAGTCTGCGAGCCAGCAGACAGCCCTGACCATAGGTCGTTCGGCCATAAGCATCTCGCACGACTTCCGGTTCTTTTGACAGATCGAAGGCATCTCGGACCTTCTCCGAATTCAACATCGCCAACGCGCGGTCGTAATAGGCATCCAGTCCTCGAGCAGCTGCGGACCGATCGAGCGCCCGAGCCTGATTGTTGATCAGTTCCTGAAGTTGACGGCGGTCCTGCAAACGGCCCAGCGTTACGTCAGACGGAAGGCTGAGCTGAGACAACTTGAAGTTTGCCTGATTAGGATCATCACGAAAGAAGAGCGGATCATGCTGCTTCCCAAGAAAGCTGGCTCGCTGTCCGGGCGTCGTTGATCCATCAGAGATTTGATACGGGTAGGAGACGAATGTCGGCATTCCATTTGAGTTGGGAGCGACCGCATCCACAACCGAACCGTAACCAGGAAACAGATCCAGCGATTCACGCAGGCGCTGATCGTCAATCGGCGGTTCAAAGCCTGTCAGAGCGGTGTACCCAGCCGAATTGTGATTGTTCATGGTGTGATGCACGGTTCGAATCTGAGCGATTCGATGCATCACTTTTGCCGTCTCCGGCAGATGCTCACAAATGGACATCCCGGGCACCGACGTCGGGATCGATTTATACAACGAACGATAACCGTCCGGAGCATCAGGTTTCATGTCGAACGTATCAACATGACTGGGCCCGCCCCACTGGAACAGAAAAATCACGGACTTCGCCGTTGCCGTGCGAGATTGTTTCGGCTGTTGCTCCTGAGCCTTTAACAGTCGCGGCAGATTGAGCCCCAGGAGGCCCGCGCCACCGACACGGACCAGATCTCGCCGATGAATCCGTGCGGCCTGATCAACGATGCTGTTCCATTGCATCTCAGAAGCCTTTCAGAAACTTTCGAAGTTCCGGATCGTCATCGTCTTCGCTCTTGTCGTCACCGATGTCAAACCAATTTGAGGCTTCATCTTCCTCCACGACTTCGACGACTTCTTCTGCAGCTACTTCTTCTCCCGCGACTACGTCCGGGCTCTCATGATCAGCCGTCGCGACATCGTCAGCAGCAATCTCGGCAAAATCCCACACCTCTTCAACAGCGTCGACTTCCTCTACGACTGCAAATTCTTCCATTACGGCTTCTGTCACTTCGGCGACGGGTTCCGTCGCTGTTTCAGATTCTGCGACTATTTCAGCTTCCGCCACTTCTTCGAGCAGTTCGATTTCTTCCAATTCAGCATCGAATTCATCAACTGCATCAACCTGTTCAACTGTTGCAACTGTTGCAACGGGCGGTACGGTTTCCACTTCATCAAAGAAATCGAACTCTTCAACGGCCTCAACTTCTTCAACAGCCTCAATCTCGGCTTCGTACTCAGCGAATTCTTCGACAACTGCGCTGTCCTGCGTCCCATCAACGGGTGGCGTGGCAAGAGTTTCAATTGCAGCGGCCGCAGTAAGCGCTACGGGTTGAGGATCTTCGTTGAGAAAATCAAACCCGCCGCCAAGCTCCGGCTCGGCAACTTCAGAAAGCTCCACGTCGTCCCATGAAGGCTCGGAAGCCGGGACGACAGCCTGCTCCAACGACGCCACTTCTGGTGCCGAACCTTCATCAGAGAGTTTTTGGTCACTGGCGCTCGATTCTTCCAGCAGTTCTACATTGTCGAACAGTTCGACATCGTCAACGACCGCCTCAACCGGTTGCTCTTCAACCACGTCCATAACGTCTTCAGCAGCAGCAACCTGTTCAATCACCTGCTGCGGCTCGTCGATTTCAATACCCAGCATGTCGAAGAAATCGGAGGGTTCTTCCGATACTTCAGCTGCCGCTTCATTTTCAAGAACCTGAACTGCCTCAGCATGCTCTTCCACAAGTTCTGCTGCGACAGGTTCCTCCAACCATTCCTCGACCGAGCCCGCAGCTTCAACAGCAGCAACCTGTTCAATCACCTGCTGCGGCTCGTCGACTTCAATGCCCAGCATATCGAAGAAATCGGAGGGTTCTTCCAATACCTCAACAGCCGCTTCGTCATCAAGAGCCTGAACTGCCTCAACGGGCTCTTCGACAGATTCTGTCTCGACGAGTTCCGCCGCCAATTGGCCCACCGGTGGAACAGTGTCAACGGCAGCAATTTTCTCAATCGTCTGCTGTGGCTCGTCGTCAACGATGCCCAGCTCTGCGAAAAAGTCGAAGGGCTCATCGAGCATTTCAACCAGTTCTGCCTCGGTCGGATCCGGTTCGACGGAGACCGCCTCCATGACCTCCACAGGCTCATCGTCAGCCAGAACTTCGACGAACTCAGCCGACTCGTCGATTTCTTCAATGAAATCGGCTTCAACAAGTTCTTCCGCGAGCACCTGAGGTTCTTCAAGCACTTCCACGAATTGGTTGTTTAGCAGATCAGCCTCTTCAAAATCCGCGGTGAGTGCATTGGCAGGAATCCCTTCATCCAGCAGTTCGACTGCCTCGACAGGCATTTCGTCAAGGACTTCAACCAGCTCGTCTTCAAGGACCTCAACAGCTTCGACAGGCTGTTCAGCGTGGACTGCTTCAACGACTTCCTCAGCAAAAATGTCCTCATCATCCAGAACCTCAACGACCTCTTCCACGACGTCGTCAACAGTTCCAGCAGCGGCAGAGCCAGATGGACCTTCAGGAGGCACAATGGATTCGTCGCTTTGATGTCCACCCAGGAAGGACATGTCGTCCGGTGAGTCGTCAGTGAGCCATGATGATTCAGGTGCCACTGATTGAGAATCATCCGTGTCAATGCTTTCAGCCGCGCTGTCCACAAACGACGACGGATTGACAGATTCTGCCTTCACAATCTCTTCAGCAATCGGAGCGACTACTGACGTGATTACCGCTGCCGCGGCGGCTTTCTTCACAGCGGGGGCTGCGATGTCGGCAATTACATCGCGACTTTGGGAAGACGCCGGTATCGATGATGGCCGCTTCCCAACGGTGTCGCTCGTGGAATCTTTCTTGAGCCTTGCTGTTTCTTCATGCGCCTCGGCGGATGCCCCGGCCTGTTCGACAGAATACTGAAGAGGCGGTTTGCTCTTGAATTCTTCAGCGATGATTGCAGCGGCGGAACTAACGATTGTGGAAGATTCAGGGGCACCGCTGGTTGACTTGGTGCTTTTACGCGAACGGTCCCCTTCACTCTTGGTCGTGGATCCGGAATCCTCTTTGAGATGCACAATAAAGTTGACGGGCCCCAATGTCAGAATGGAACCAGTCTTGAGTTCAACTCTCTCGCCTGACTTGATCCGTTTATTGTCAACATACGTCCCGTTGCTGCTGTCCAGATCAGTGACGGAGACGCCATCGCGCCCAACTCGCAGGAAGCAATGCCGACGACTCATCTGCGGTGCAGAAAGCCGTAAATTGCAGTCGGAGCCGCGTCCGATCACGATATCGTGCCGTACGGTGACTCTGCGGACATTGGCCAATTGCTCCTGCAGCTCCAGGACAACCTTCATGGATTTCGTTCCGTTGGCGACGATGAAGTGGGAATCCAAACACGACGGACACGAACAGTCACTCGGAGAAGACGTCAGGTTCATCGCCGGTTTCTGCTCAGGTTGGCGGAAAAGATATCGCGCACCCCTGTCAATTACTCGCGATTTAACGCAACTTTGGCATCAGATCGTGCCAATTCTGCTCTTCACCCTGCCAAAATTGAACTGCTGGAGAATCCCGACTCGGTTCTGCCTGACGTCGACTTATAAAAGAGCGCGGTTCATAAAAGAGCACGGTCGAGGAGCTCGGACGGCATATTTCATTCTACTTGATGAATCCAACTTCGCGGGCTGTCATTCTCCGGATTTGGTTCGGGTGCGTTTGCCGCCAAACCACCGTCCACAGCATCCCCCACCGTTCACGCTCCCTTTCGGGACAACGATGTCAGGTTTCGGGGACCGGCTGCGAGGGGAGCAGCGATTCCGCAATCCTTTCGACGAAGCAAAGACAATGTTGCGATTTCCGTGTTTCTCGCATTTTATGGTGGTTTGCGGGACGCCAGGGGCTGCGATAACCTGCACAATCCAACGCTGCGGCTGGACGTCGTGAGATGTGTGCACTCAGGAAGAGTCGTCACTTCTCCATTGGGCGGATCCGCTGTGAATTGATTTTGGGACGCAAGGGAAAGCAGAAGGCAGGAATTACCATCGAATGAGTGAACCGTCAGATAATTCTCCACCAAATCCTCCCGCTCAGAAGCCGTCCGGATCTGCAGGTGGCGAACCACGTCGATCGAACTTTGGTTCGATGACCATGATCCTTGTATTGATCGCGATCGCGATCGCATTTTTTTCGTATAGCACCTCCCCGTCGAACTACGGCACCACAATTCCGTACTCGTTCTTCTTTGAACATCTGAAAAGTGGCAAGGTTAAGTCTGTCACGGTGCATGGTGAAATCCTCACCGGCGACTGGGACAAGATCCCCGAAGAAAAACCACCGGGGCTTACCGGCACTCTGGCGGCTAAGTTCAATACCGTTCTTCCGCCAATGTTGATGCACAATCAGCAACTGAACAACGAACTGACTCGCCAGGGAGTGCTCTACAACAACGTTCCGACGTCTGTTTCGACAGGCACCGAGATGCTGTTGTGGATCCTGATGCCGGTTGGTCTGATTTTGATCATGTGGAACATGATGCGACGTTCCTCCGACCCGTTCAGCAGCGGCGGAATGATGGGCGGATTCGTTCGCAGTCAGGCTCGCCGTTTCGAAAAGAGTGAACACTCTACGACATTCAACGAAGTCGCCGGCCTCAAGTCCGCAAAACAAGATCTGCAGGAAGTTGTCGAGTTCCTGAAAACGCCTAAGCGATTCACTCGACTTGGCGCCAAGATTCCAAAGGGCGTGCTACTCGTTGGTCCCCCGGGAACCGGCAAAACTTTGCTGGCACGAGCGACCGCCGGAGAAGCGGGCGTTCCGTTCTTTTCCATCAACGGTTCCGAGTTCATTCAGATGTTCGTGGGCGTCGGGGCGACTCGTGTTCGAGACCTGTTCAAGACGGCTCGTGAATCATCACCCTGCATTATTTTCATTGATGAAATTGACGCGGTCGGTCGAGTTCGCGGTGCTGGTGTCGGCGGTGGCCACGATGAACGCGAGCAGACTTTGAATCAGATTCTGAGCGAAATGGACGGCTTCCAGCAGGGCGACACGGTCATCGTGCTGGCCGCAACAAACCGCTCCGATGTACTCGACCCGGCGTTGCTGCGTCCAGGCCGCTTTGATCGCCATGTGACAGTCGACCTGCCGGCCAAGGAAGGACGTTTGGGAATCCTGAAAGTCCATACTCGCAAAGTGCCAATGGCCGATGATGTGAATCTGGAGAGCATTGCGAAGACGACCATGGGGTTCAGCGGTGCAGAGCTTGAAAAGTTGGTGAACGAAGCTGCTCTGAAAGCCGCACGAGACGAAAAACGCGCTGTTGAAATGAGCGATTTCCGCTACGCATATGACATCGTCACGATGGGTGTTCCGCGCGATGAGGTTATGGACAAGAAAGAGAAGACTCTGACCGCCTGGCACGAAGCCGGACACGCTGTGCTGGCGTGGGCTCAGGAAGGCATGGACCCGGTTCATAAGGTGTCGATTGTTCCTCGTGGCCGAACTCTGGGTGTCACCCAGTTGATGCCCGAAAGTGAAATCAACAACCTTGGCGAACGCATCCTGAAGGCTCGCATCGTGATGACGATGGGCGGTCGCGCGGCCGAGAAGATGAAGTTCAACGAGTACTCTGCTGGGGCTCAGGGCGACATCAGTCAGGCGACGCAGATCGCGCGCCGCATGGTTGCCAGTTGGGGGATGTCAGAGGTTATTGGACCGGTTGCA
>CANHVD010000224.1 GCA_947463775.1 Planctomycetaceae bacterium
AAGAACGATTCTGCTTCGATCGCCGTATGTCGAAAGTCGTGGACGTCTATCGCCAGCTTTCAACAGATCTGGCGGCGAGGATTTCTGCGAATGCTCTCCAGACGAGTGCCGAAGCAGAGCTCTCAGATTCATCTGCAGACATCTCAGAAAGTGTCTTGTCTGGTGCTCGGTAGTGTTTTCTGAGAAAGCAATTCGCCGGAACGCGTCAGCGTCCGGTTCGGAGGCCTTCATGACTCAATCGATACCCAGCATCGCCAATCAGGATCTGGCCTCAATGATTTCAGCCCCAACGACAACTTCCGTTCTGGTTCACCACGAGACCATCTCTCCGTCCGGATGGAACGAGTATCTCTGCAAATGGGGATACGATGGATTTCATTTGCAGACTGAGTGGGCCACGGTGTTCGCAAAAGGTCTGCGCCATCGGCCGCAGTTTCTGTGGGCTGAGCAGGATCGACGCATCGTCGGTGTTCTTCCTCTGATGCACATTACAGGCCCGGTTTTCGGAAGTTTTCTGGTCAGCCAGCCTTATCTGAATACGGGCGGTGTACTTGCGGATTCGGCTCAGATTGCCAGTCAGCTCATTGACAAAGCCGTGACGCTGGCGGATTCACTCAACGTCAAACATCTGGAACTCAGGCATGAAAGCCGCAGTGAGCACCCGCGTCTGAATTCGACAAATACCGAGAAGGTCCATATGCGGCTGGAACTGCCTGAGACCAGCGAACAACTGTGGACAGGATTGAAGTCGAAGCTGCGGAGTCAGGTCAAGAAGCCGCTTAATGATTCATCACTGTCCGTGCAGTTTGGTCACAAGGATCAGTTAAAGAACTTCTATGAAGTGTTCTGCCAGAACATGCGTGACCTGGGAACGCCGCCGTTTTCAAAGCGTCTGTTTGAGGAGATGCTGAATCAGTTTGGAGACAGTGCGGAGATTTGTACCGTGATGACGAATGGTCGTCCGATTGCATCGGGATTTCTGCTGCACGGCCCCGAGGTGACTCTGATTCCCAGTGCGAGTTCACTGCGGGAGTTCAATCACACCGCCTGCAATATGCTGATGTACTGGCACTGCCTGAAACGCAGCGTTGAGCGTGGACAGAAAGCGTTCGATTTCGGTCGCAGCTCTGTCGACAGCGGAACATTCAAGTTTAAGCAACAGTGGGGTGCAGAAGCTTATCCAGCCGTCTGGCAGTATTGTCTGCGGAAAGGCGACATCGGTGATGTCCGCCCCAGCAGTGGCAAGTTCGACAAGGTCATTGCCGTTTGGCAGAAACTCCCCATCTGGCTGACAAAGCTCATTGGCCCGGAGATTGTTCGCGGGATTCCATAAACGTTCACTACTTCTTTGCAGGATCGGCGGCCTTCTTCGCATCAGTTCCGGCAGGAGCATTAGCGACGGGAACTGGTCGCTCGAGAATGCCTAAAGACGCTCCATAGAGCAGGCAAATCTGCTCCAAAGACGGCAGCTTGTTACCAGCCATCCATTCGTCAGCCTTCTTGTCCAGCTTTCGATCCGCAAAGGCTCGGCCAGCCACGACGTAACATTCTTCTCGCCAAAGGATGTTCTGCATTTTCGAAATCGCCGTCAGCACGACTGCCGGATCTTTTGTCGTTAGTGCCGTAGCTTCCACCAGTTCGCAGGCCAAAGCCTGACGAAGGCCTGGCAGATCGGTGACAATAGATTCCAGTAATCGCAGTCCGGACGCGAGATCATTATCCTTCGTCGCCCACGCACGATCTGCAGCGGCGGCGATCGGTACGATCAATTCCGCATTGCCGAAGAGTGCTCGCCCCTGACGCAGTGATGCATCAGGCGTCAACACTTCCGGAAAATCGCGACCAAATCGTCGTGCCGTAATTGCGAGGAATCCGCTCAGTTCATCCAGCAGGAGTTCCTGTTTCAGCTCGGGCGATGCGTTCATGGCCTGCTGAAGTTCGACGGTTCCACCAGCGCGAATGACACGAGCCAACAAAATGGTTTCCAGCAATCGCCTGTCTTCAGCGATCCTGGCATACTGTTCGATATGTTTGCGATAGTTGCGATACATGGAGGCGAATTGAGTGTCCTCGGGAACTCTCAATTCTGCGGCCAGTTGCTTCTTGAACCCTGCCTCATTGGCCGCCATTTGATTAATCGGTCTTCGCACTTGAGTCGTTGACGGAGCAATCGCGGACAACTCTGCTGACAGCCGAGTGATAACAGTTGCGGCTTGTTCTTTCTTTCCGCTGGCGACTGCAGCTCGAAGTACTTCAGACACCGACAAAGCCGTGTAAACAATGGAGCTTCGATCCGGTACGTCATCCTGCACCAGAACGGATGACGCTGGCAGGACTGCTGCCGGAGACACTGGCAGTTGTCCCATTAGAGTCATACAGGCATCGAAACGAGCCACATCTTTCGTCGCCGCAGCAACCGCAGCTTTGACGCGGAGTACACTGACAGCATCACTCCCGTCAACAGCCCCTTCAATCTGAGCGAACGTCTCCGGTGCGGCCGTCCGTGCGGCAGCAATTTCCGTGAGTGCGACAAGGGCATCGGTCAATGTGCGAGGATCCTGCGCTGTCTTCGACCAGGCAATGGCGGCCTCCCAGCGATCATGAAGCCCCAGATCAATTGCGACTCCGGCATGCAGCGGGTTGATCCAAAGCAACGCATCGAGCACCATCGGACCTGCAGTGCTGGCGTCTCGACTATGACTGGAAGTGAAGGACCACGTGGTCGAAGCAATAGCATCTCGATTGTCGGCAATTGTTGTATCCAGTTGTCGAGCCGCGATGACAGCGACTGCGTCCTGGAGGCGACCGGCATTCACCATGGCCGACGCAAGCCCCATGGCGGCCTCCAGCCCAAGCTTGCCTGTTCGAGGAAGTGTTTTGGTTTCGCCCAGAGCATCCGCCAGTGTTTTGGCGGCAGTGTCAGTATCGCCTGCAGCAATCGCACGCCAATGTCGAGTCAGATAAGGTTCGATGCGGTAATAACCGCGGCCGCCCTCGATCACTACACTCTGATTAAACTCCTGAGCACCTTTGGCTGTTTGATTGAGTCGGAGAAAGACGTCGCCGGTCATCTTGCGAGCCCACGCTTTGTCTCGAAGATTCTGCAATCGAGCCATCCCGATCATACGGCCGGCGTGAGCTTCCACTTCGATGTGAGGATTCACGGCATCAAGAGCTGCCTGTGCTTTCCTTTTTTTCTCCAAATCCTCTTGTGCAATCTCATCGTCGGTTGGACCAAAATCTTTGATCACTACGGGCTTGTCGAGACCACTGGGATCCGGTGGCTTGTTCAACAGCGGTATCAACGCCAATGTAAGTAACAGCAGGATGCCGCCCACGATGCCGTAGACGATCATCGGATTTCGTTTTTTTGGCTTCGCAGCATCGGCCGCGCGACGAGCCGCTTCGGCCTCGTCAGACATTCGAACCGGCTTCCGATCCGTTCCCTGCTCACTAGGATCGTGAGCCGTAAAGATCGGCACCATGCACTTTTCATTCGCGCACTTCACGGATTTGCCGACCGCATTTTTCGGCACGAACCCGACCTGTTCACACATCGGGCAGACGACTTTCAGCAATCGTCCCTTTTCTGGTTTAGCCGTGGCCTGTATCGCCTGAGACGCCGCACTACTCATCCCAACGCCAAACGGATCATCTTCATCCACGACCGGCCTGCTGCCTCGCGGACCACCGGCCGGACGAGCAGCCGGCTTGGGAGCTTCCGGTGCAGGCGTTGCCGACTCGGCCACGGGAGCAGCGGGCGTTGCAGGCTTTTCGGGAATCTTCCGAGCACCCGGGCGGTTGACCACAGGGCCTGCTTTGGGGCGAGGAGTATTCTTGGCTCCTCGCGAACCATCCATTGCGGCCCCACAAAACGGGCAATCCACCGGGTTGTCTTCAAGGACAGACTGGCCGCAGGATGGACACGTTGGCAACGACATAGCGAGAACTCAGTGTTCGAGTATTAGAGGCTGACTTCTTCCAGCAGAATGCTGGCTTCCGATCCGGAAACCAGCATACCGCCGTCTCGGAAGTCTAGTACACCAGCGACCTTCGAGCGAGTGGAACTCAGGCGAGTCTCCGTGAGTTAATGACGCCCAAGTTAAGAAATCTTCTCCCGGAATGTTCGCAGGATTGGACTGAATCCTCTTCAGACCTGCAAACCAAGGGAAAACATCGCCAGTATGGAGTTCTGACGGACATGTTTCCAGAGGTCTCAGAACTGTTAAACGGCGGCAATCGAACTCGTCCGGCTCTTTTTCTCCGGATGTTGGCTCAGGCGAACGACAGAAACGCATTTTGCGGCTCTGCGCGAAATCAAGTACACAAGCCTGTACGGAAACGTTGAAGGCTGCGATTTACCGCGAAGTGGTTTAAGACGGTAGTCGGTGGTCAGCGCAGCGCCACCACCGGTTCGCGTCGAATCCTGCGATTGCACCCTGAAACGGGTGCCAGAATCGTTCTGCGTTGCACCGATCCTGCGGCTTGCCGTTAAACAATTCAATGAACAGCAATGCTGTCGGGGTTTGAACTCGTGCCGTTCGGCGTGACGTAGTGCTGGCTTCAGCCAGCATCACGCGTCACATTCAGCGGCCCCGTCGACTGAAGTCGACGCTACGAACTGAATCTACAGTCGACTAGCGTCTCAGTCTCAAAAGGGGCGATCAAGGACTTTGATTACGGCGGTCCGCGGACGCTGGCTGAGGCTGTTGACGGGCCAGTTCACGAGTCGCCATGTCGTCTCGCAGCAGTAGATTCATCAACGTGTCGCCGTAAAGATCCCAAAGCTCACCGCGTGGCGTCGAATCGGGAATCCCAATCGTCAGCATGTCTGAACTTCCGGAGGTTGAAACGTAACGCTCCAACGACCCTTCAGACGTCTTTTGACCTGGCAGGCTGATCAGCTTGAAGTTGAGCCACTCGGCAACTTCCTTGCCGACGGACTCACAACTCTGACTCGCAGCGACAATTCCGGATTTGCCCGGCACGGTACGCACATGGACAACTCGTTGCGGCTGCACTTTTTGAAGCTGCTTCAAAAAGAAGTCCACTTCCGCCACAGGGCTCGCATTCGATTTGTCGCCGGCCTTCGGAAACATCGCATTGATATACTCACCCTTCTGATTCAGAAATCGCTGAGTCGCCTCACCGTCCGGATTCAGTGTTCGGATGATCGTACAGTCGTAACCCCCAAGGATCACACTGTCATCGTGCAGTCGTCGAGCCAGTCGATCGACCAGCTCAAGAGCCAGCGGATCGTTTCCGCCCACGCTGCCGACAACCAAAGTTCGATACCCGTCTTCGCCGGGCGATGCGATCTGAAACGCACGCTGGCCAGTGCTCTTTCCCGTTCCCTCCCAGGCAAACGGCTTGGGCGGACTGACGAGCACACCAGAGGGAGTTTTCGGAGCAGTCTTCGCTGGTTCCGGAGTCACCGGCTTCTGCATGACTGGCGCAGCCGTTGATGCGGAATCTTTTGCGGGTTCGTTCAGGGCCACACGGGCCGTTTCATTGATAGGCTTCGACGGTTCACTGCCGGATTTCTGCGGCTCCGTAGTCTTCACTTCAGCTTGGACAGGTTTGGTCTCAGCCGGAGTTGTGGGAGTGTTTGAAGTTGCCGGGGTGCTTGACGTTGTTGGAGCGTTTGAAGTCTTCGGAGTGGTCGAAGCGACCGCCGGAGCTTCTGCGGGCATCTCTTTGGCAACGCGAGATCCCTGATCTACGGGAAGCGGAGCCGTGAGACTTCCCGATGTCGTTGGCTTCTGCTGGGGAGCTGCAGCAACAGACGGGGTCTGAGGAACCGCCGGGCTCTGAGCAACAGTCGGCGGAACGACGTCAAACTCTGGCGGTGCAGAGTTTGCAGCGGTAGAGATATCGCTGTTCGCAGGGCGCATCGCCGGTATGGACGCGCAGCCAGTCATGGCTCCCGCGCAAACGGTCAGCAGCAGAAACTGTCGTTGGAAATTCATACGGCCCTGAGGCCAACGGCAGTGTTCGATGCGTGGGGGGGACCACTTCATCTGAACCTCCCATTCACTGGTCATAAAACCTGGAAACAGCGACGATCAGTTCTCAATACCCAGCTGGTAGCACAATTGCTCAAACCGCTGTTGGAATTCGTCACTTGAAGAATGCACATGTTCGGCTTCGGTCACAAATCGCAGGTCTTCAATTCGTGCGATCTGATTATCTTTGAAAGCTCGCTCGTAGTCGCCATTCTCGCGACCATACACAAACAGAAGCTTGTGTTCGTCGAGCTGAACTTCCATTGGCTTTCGTGGATTCAGGATGGCAATGCCACAGCACCCGTCGTCCATCAGCAGGTCTTCAAAGTCATACAGAATGCTTTGCAGCACCGGCATATCAATTTGTTCTCGGTACAGATCTGTATGCTGCCCGTTGTTTTTGTCGTGACTGGTTTCCAGAACGACGTCGACTGTTTCACCCAGCGGATCAAGCAGTGACAGAAACGTGTCGAACAGCTTTTCGCGAGTCACAGAAGACATCAGGACCGGAATGCGTGCTCCGGAATCCTGATCCACATACCACTCATGACGGAAGCCCGTCCGGGGAATGACCTCAAGGTTATAAGACGGCCTGACTGCGTCAGTCAGTGTGAAGTCGCCGTAACGAGCGATGCTCATGTGCGCATCCAGCTCCGCTTCCGACAAATTGCGAAAGCTGCTGACACCATGGGTCGCTTCGCCATCACGGTAGTTGGACTTCAGAAAGTTCTTCAGAAAACTCATGACATGATTCCGGCGCAGAATAGTTTTTTGACGCGTTCAGCCAGTCTGCCGAAACCTAGCACTCAACTCACGATGGGGAGCCGGGATTTAGACGAAACGACGATTTTGCAGGTAAGCCTCCATTTTTAAACACGAACATGCCGTCCGGAGAAACTGTGCCGCCCCGGCAAGGTGTCCGTTGACCCCCAATTGCAGCCGCATAACCGCCAAATTCGTTGCAGATTCTGCTGCTGCTTCCGACGTAAGAATCTGTGATACTGTTAAACATGAAACACCAATGGGGATTCATCCTGATGACTTTGCTCTGGCTGTTCGGCAGCCCCGACAGCCTTTGCGCCCAAACACCGCGATTAATCGCAAGAACTCCGGGCGCGCTGGAGAAAAAAGCTGCCACACAGAATCAGCAGCACTGGTACCGCATTGAATTCGATGGCAAAGCCGTGGGCTACGAATCGCTGACGACCACTCCGATAAATGGCTCTGCCCGCACTTCCGCTGACGTGTCCACTTCCGTTCGACGCATCCGGGATACTCGCCTGAAGCTACGGCGATTCGGGACAGATCTCTCTGTCTCCGCTCATTTGGAAACCATCGAAACAGCCGACGGAGTTCTTCAAAGCTGGTCTCTTCGTCGCACCGGTGCCGATGGCGCGGCGATAGAACGTTCCGGTCGATGGCTTGCGGAAAAGTCCGCGTTTGAATTGACGGAGAATGTTGGCGGATCGGTTCGCCGGGAAATGCTTAACTCCATCGTCCAGCCGAGATCGGCGATTTTTCCGGCCTGGTTACCCGCTGCATCCACCGGAACTCAACGACTCTGGACAAGCGCTGTGTTCTTTCCCGAAACAGCCGCCATTGTCGACGTCGAAATCGAACGCGGGAAAACTCAGTCTCTGCAGCTTTCTGATGGCACAACGATCGCCGTCACACGTTTTGACTATTGGCCTACGAATAATCCCGAGATGAAGTCGTCGATCTACTACGACTCTGAACTAATGCCGATTCGCATCGAGCAGCCTCTCATTGGACAAACCTTGCGACTGGACCGAACCGACGCCGCGGATGCGCTCGGGCAGGACAGCATGGATTCCCTGGATCTGCAGTTTCGCAGTGTGCTGCCAGTGAAGCGGACTCTGACAAATCTCGAACGCAGTCCGTCTCTGAGCCTGAAAGTGACTGTGGGAAAATCCGAACAGATTGATCTGCCAACGTCCGAGTTCCAGACGGTTGAGCAGGTCGCTTCGAACGAACTTCTGGTTACGTTACTGCGGCCTATTATACCTGAGGCTGGAAACCTGGAGTCGATCACCAATCCTCGCAAACCGTACATTGATCCCGGCTATACATCGTCATCTCGCTGGATGACGACGGAGAATGAAGACCTGAAACGAATGGGTATCATCGCCGCCGGAGCGACTTCGGTTCCCATCGACAAGTGTAAACGGCTTACTCAATATGTCTGGAAACATGTGCGAGTTTCACCGTTTTCGACATCAATGCAGCCGGCTTCTGAGATCCTGAAAACCATGCGCGGTGACTGCACGGAACACGCTGTTCTGCTGAGCGCGCTGATGCGTTGTCAGGGGATTCCGTCGCGAGTTGCGGTCGGCTTCATTTACGTACCAAATCCTTCGGCCTTTATGCCGCACATGTGGACGGAAGCGTTTGTGGATGGAAAATGGATCCCCTTCGATTCCACTCGCGGCCCCATCGGCGTCGGGGTGACTCATTTGAAGGTGAGTGATTCCGTTCTGTCTGATGACATTGGCAGCGGCACAACGCTGTTTATTCCCCTGCTCAGCTTTCTCGGCCGCGCTACGGTCGATGCTGTGGCAGAAAATGG
>CANHVD010000225.1 GCA_947463775.1 Planctomycetaceae bacterium
ATGGTTTTCCCTGTGTTTTCGACTGTTCCCGCAGAATGAATCCCGGTGATACTTCGCGATTGCCATCCGGGCCGCTGTTGTTTCACATCGTTCGTGGTCAACACATGATGCCGATTCTCATCAGAAGCTGCCACGACTGAGTCCATGTGTCCAAAGGAAAGTTCTGCTTCGTCCAATTGTTCCGGATCGTTGTTGCAGGCAAACAGCTATGCAGGCTTGGGGGCCAGTCGAGTGATTCTGACATTGCGATCATGATGGGCCGTTGCGACCTGCAGCCCGTCGACATGCAGATCCATATCTCGCGCGATGTTGGGCAGCTGGAAGCGATGATAGTCTTTTTCAGCATCGATCTTCCAGAACAGCAACCATCCGCCACTGCTGCCGCCAGAGACTCCCATCAGCGTCCCATCGCTCAACCATTCCAAACGCCAGACAACGCCCCCGGTGATCCCTTCGGCAATCTGCTGACGTTCAATCGCACCCGTTTCCAGATTGAACAACAGGATCAAAGGCTCATGAACCGCCCCCAGCGGATTGCTGGCTTTGTGTAAACCGCCAGCCGCGATGTACTTTCCATCAGCACTTACGGCCAAAGATCTCACTCCGCCGAAGTCCACGCCCTGGCCACCGTTATAAGAATACAATCCTGCCGCATCCAGCTTTTTGAGTTCGGTCCCAGCCGCTGCATCCCACTGCCGCACGGAGCCACCCAGATCTCCGGAAAACAACGTTTTCCCATCCGGATGAAACGTCACGGAATAGACCTGCTTTTCATGACCTAATAGCTCTTTGACCAGCGTCCCATCCGCCATGTTCCAGAGGCGAACGATGTTGTCGTTTCCTCCGCTGGCCAGCAAAGTTCCATCCGGGCTGACAGCCAATGATCGCACCCAATGTCGACCATGTCCTGGAATACTGCGAATCGGCTGCGGTGCATCTTCTGTTGCCGGCCACCACGTTAACTTGCCATCGCAGCCGCCGCTGACGACAACTTTGCCATCGTTGGAGAATGCAAACGCCGCAACCCAGGTAGTATGTCCGCCAGACAGCACTGTCTTCGCACCATCGGACAAACGAAATCGAGTGACCACGGCATCTTCAGAACCGCAGAACACATACGTCCCAACGGGATCAAAGCGGCAGGCAATCAATGGACGATCATGAGCCCATTGACCTGTGACGTTTGCCGCTTTCGGGTCCAGCCCTTCTGGTATCGTTGCCATGGGTCATTGCCTTTCTGGATGCAGTTGATTCCTGAGGTCATCGGATCTGCGGAGTCATCCGGAAGTTGAGCCAGTGCCACTCTTCTTTTCAGACCGGTCAACAGTCATAACCTGACCGTCAAAAAACTCCGCCCGTATTATGCTCGACTGTGGACTATTGATGCCTGCTCGAAATCGAACACTTCAGCCAAGTCCCACTTTTGCGCAAAATCATTTTAGGGGCTGCTGCGAGCATGTGTGACATTGTGATCACTTACGACGCTCATTGTTTTCAGCCTTGCTCCCCACAAGTATTCGTGTGAACAGAACCTTCAGGGGACTGCCGCCGGATTCTCCAAAACCTGCGACCAGTGAATATCCTGCTGCATCGCATACAGCACAATGTTCATCGCCAGTTTTGCAGCATCGGCTTCGACATAACCATCACACGACAGCGACGCCTGATGTTCCAGAGCACAACTGATGTCATACTTGCTGTAGATCACCACATAACGACCATCGATCTCGATGCCTTCCAGCATGGGCGGACCTTCCTCAGTTCTTAGCGTGAGTGCCGCGTTTTCCGTGCTGGGAACCAGTCGCCTTCGAGTTGTCTTCTTGATTTCATGCCAGGTGGCTTCAGAATAAATCTCATGATCAGCCGGAATCTGTTTCAGTGGATGATCGGGATACAACTGAGACATGAATTCTCGAAAACTGCGATCAAAATTCGTTGAGCCACAGCAAGCATCCGCAAACAAAAATCGGCCCGTGCTCAGGAAGTCCCGAATGGCCTGTTGCTCCTGAGCACCAATCCGAAATCGATAGCGGCCGTGCATATAGAGCATTGGAAACTGATTCATCTCCTCCAGAGTGGCCGGGGTCGCATGCGGCTGAGTTGAAGCAGCCAACCCTACAGTCTCGTTTAAGGCTTCAAGCAGATTCTTTAGTGCACGCGGTGCGGTATCCCAGCCGCCATCATGACGAAGCTTACCGATCTCAAGCAGTCCTCGCTGCGCATTGGCGACGGCCTTCTTTTTGCGGCCACTACTGTTGCTGAGTTTCTCCGGAGGTTCACGGCCGGTTGCATAAGCAACCACGTTGACTCCTACTTTCATTGCACGACTGACGCGGGCGCTTAATACGGAATTACGTTCCTTCGGCTCATGCTTCATCCACTTTTGCCACAGGCATCCGATATCGTCGGGCGAGTAGATAATCGACGTGCGACAACCGAAGTCGACTCCCCAGAGTTTTATGCCGTCGACATCTCGAATGTTGTATTCACTGCGAAACACCGCATGATCAGGCGTCAATGGCTGCAGCGAAGCATCTCCCTGCGGAAACATGCGGCTGACGATCTCTCGGAACCCCTTGTCGAATCCCTGACCATCACAGTTGGCGACAGCAAAAATAAATCCCCCTGCATCCACATAATTCCGCAGCCAGGAGACCTGTTCGTCAGTCATCTGCGGAGCTTCGCGGCCAGAGATAAGCAGAATCGGCGCCTGATTGAGTTCCAGAACGGCGGTCTCCGGCTTGAGACGGCTCATTGTCACAACCTGGCTGGTCAGACGAGGCGGCCAGGCAGGCAGTCCATCAATCAACTCCACAAGATTAACGACGTCAAAGCTGTGACGGTTCCATTCACCATCATCCCGCGATTCCCCGTTCGGCGAATTGTAATCGAGCTTGTTCACGACAACTCGAGACAGTCCCTTTGACAGAAACAGCAGCGCCATGGCCGTGTTTATTGCCGAAACCGCTTCATGTCCTCTGGAGAGCCATTCCCCTGATGACTTCTGGATCTCCGTGAGCATTGTAGCTCCCTGACGATACCAGTCATGACGACCAAAAAAACGCACGCCACTCATTCTTCCTGCACGCTCAAGGCCGTACAGGTAGTAGAAATGGAAATCCGGATTGCCAGGGTTGGATTGCACACTGAAATTTTCTGCCAGCCAACGACGACCATTCTGGAGGGCCAGATCCGGTACCATGAGCTGACAACAATCCGGATTCCCCTGAGCATCGACGTCGTTGTCGCTTAGCAGCATTCGAGTCGTGATGCTCACAGTGGACAGCCCGGCGACCGTCATACTTCCTGTCAAAGGATGATGGTCTGAATATCGCCAGGCACCGTTTCGCTGCTGATCATTCACCCAACGTTGATGTGCAAGTTCCCACGTCTCCCGGGAAACTTTCGCTCCGGCATACACGGCTTCACGTAGCGCCAGAACTGCGTATTGACCATTGCTCGGATCGCCGGAATTTGGCGCCTGCTCGCCCAGTTGATAACCCCAGTAGCCCTGTGTCGTTCCGGCTCGAACCTGACTATTCTCAAGAAGCTCTGCATACTTCAGAATACGTGGCAGATCCTGATCCAATTGCTCAGCCGCACAAAGAGCCATCGTGATCAGTGATGTTTCATAAACAGCATGTGGCCCATCAACTCCCCCGGGCGGTAAAGCTCTCAGATAATTCAGACCACGCTGAACCGCCGGAGAATCGACAGGGCGATCACAGTTGATGAGGGCCATCACGACCATCGCTGTCACTCCGGCGGTATTGCTGGAAACGGACGTTCCGCCGGACCACGAACCATCATCTTCCTGACTTAACTCCAGGAAGTTACAGCCTTGCTCCATCGACTTCAACACGGCACTGCGCAGGCGCACATCGTCCAAAGGGCCGGAATCTTCCTCGTCCTGAGCAGAACACCGACATGCAAAACAGGAAATCAATATCAGGACCAGAATCGTTCGGCCGATCTCGCGGGCGCTCTGAAAAAGAGGATCGTAATTCTTCATCATGGCCTCATGACTTTCTCGCTGCGCACTCGTTACGCATTCGTGTGACGACACTCGAAATTCGTTGCACTGCATCTTCAATTTCTATGGTCGTGTTCTGACAGCTAATGGAGAAACGCACAGAGGACTTGCAAATCCCCGGATCAACTCCCATGGCCAAAAGAGCTTTTGCGGGCTCCATCGAACCACTGGCGCAAGTGCTTCCCAATGAACAAGCCACACCCGCCAGATGCAGATTGACCAGCAACGCTTCGCCGGGCACTCCCGGGAATGCGATGCTGAGCGTATTCACTAATCGATCGGCATGAAAACCATGAACTACCGCCGGGGCACACTGTTGCAGAAGTGCGTCCTGCAGTTGATCTCGCAGGGAACGCATTGCACGTAAGCGTTCTGTTGCTTCATCACGCGACAATTCCAGGGCCCGGGCCATGCCGGCAATCAGCGGGACAGCCTCCGTGCCAGCGCGTCGACCGCTTTCCTGGTGGCCTCCGGCCAATAGCGGAGGAAGCTTAATCCCGCGTCGCAGTAACAGCCCACCCGTTCCTCGTGGACCATGAAACTTATGAGCCCCAAATGCCAGAGCCGCAGCACCAGTGGCCTGGAAATCCACCGACATTTTCCCAACCGCCTGCACAGCATCCAGCAACAACGGCACACCATGCTGCTGACACAAACGACTGAGAACCGTCACGTCCTGAATAACGCCCGTTTCATTGTGCGCGAGGATCAGGCAGACCAGCCGGAGATCCTTCCACGGGAGCCCTGACAGGGCTTCTGCCCTGATACGTCCTTCAGAATCGACCGGGATGGAGACTCGTTCCATTCCCGTCAAAGCCGCATTCGCACAGGCTTCAAGCGTCGCAGGATGTTCACCGTCAGTGCAGGCGATCAGACCTCTTCGGCCCGCCGTAAATCCATGCACGGCCATGTTGATGGATTCCGTTCCACCACTGGTAAAAATCAACTCCGATGCATCAGCCTTCAGGATATCGGCGATGCTCTCACGACTATCTTCCAGAATCTGCCTTGCCGCGCGGCCGTATGAATGAGCACTCCCGGGATTCGCAAAAGCTGCCAGGAAGCACTCGTTCATCCGCTGAAGCACTCGCGCATCAAGCGGAGTGGTCGCATTGTTGTCCAGGTAAATTGGTCGGGCAGACAATGCTGACTCTCCGTGAGCAAAATCAGCGAGCACTATTCTTTGTCAGTACGAACACGCACCTGCAGAGCACCCAGCATACGAGTGATCCGATCTTCTTTGCCGTTGATGAAGAGTACGTTCTCCAACACGATTGCTCGACGTTCATTGCTGGCGTGAATAATCAAACGACCGGAACGCAGCAGCATGTATTCAAACAGGTCATTGATCTCTTTGTCGATTCGCAGGTTCGGAGCTGAGAATCGTTCAAGGTTGCTCAGGAATCCATGGTGATGCAACAACTCGTTGCCTTTCACTTCCCAGTAATCGAAGCGACGACTGATCATCACCCACATGTAAAGGAACAACATGATCATCGTGTAGATCATATAGAACGAAGCATTCGCCCACGGCTTTATCGTGAGCAATCCCTGAACCAGTTTTGGAGCAAGCCCGGGGTTCTGAGAAAACAGGAACCACAGGCCAATCACTATGGCGGTAATCGCAAAGAACCAGGTCAGTGAAGTCGTGCGTGGAAAATCAAACGAGATGACGACCATGTTCAATGCGAACACAATCAGAAAAATTCGCGCACACACGTTGTGGTACGAATGAATCTTGACAGAAACCGTTTCCGGTGCTGCTGTCGCGGAGGGAGAAGAGGCTTCCGTGGCCGGAGCGCTCTCTTTCGCGTCTCCATCCGCCGGAGCAGGATCTGCAGAAAACGGATCCGCACTCTGAACTGCGGCCTTCATGACAACCTGGGCGTTTTGCTTTTGCTGAGCCACGATTTCGTTCGTCGGAATATCTCCTTTGGCCCACATCACGATGGAGCAAAAGAGAGCCGTCAAGACCGTCGGATAAAGAAACACAATCTTCGGGTAGGACACCAGATATACGTGATCCGGCATCTCAGGCGCTGAAGCAACTGGAGGAGGGCTGGGAGTGGCGGAAACAGAAGGATCCTGACTCATGAAACGTGATCCCGAAATACTGAAAGGGAATGACCTGTCGAGTTGTCTGAACTGTGTTGCTGTCGATCCAGCGCTGAACAGCGAAATCTAACCGCACGGACCACGACTTGCCAGGGTTCCGAGGTAAGACGAGGCCTCCAAAAACTGGCCCAGACGCAGGCGTGAGGCCTGATTCGCAGTCAAACCTCAAATATTGGCGACATTCAGCCGGCTGTTTGCCAGTCAGCACTTCTCGCAGCCACGCGGCCAATCTCGCAATTTTCTGAGATGCGAGGCTATCTTGCACCTACACGGCCATCCAGCATAGGAAGAATCACGGGCAACATGGCCTCAGCCAACACCTTATGCCCAGACGGATTCGGATGACATTGATCGGTCGTCCATTCCCCAATATCTGTCCCTTCGGCATTAGCTTTCGACCAGATCTGAAAGTGATCAACCAACGGCACGTTCTGCTCACGAGCAACCTGGCGGCAACCCTCCACGAATGGCTCCAGTCGCAGATTTGGATTCTCGCCCACGCCATTCGGTGCGGCCTTATCTCCCCAGCGTGGTTCTGTCATCAGCACAACTTGAATTCCCGTTCGACGCAACTCACTGACGATCTTCTGCAGATTGGCAACGTAAACATCCTTCGTGAGACGACTCTCTTTCTGCCCCTTATCAACATAGCTGTCGTTCGTTCCGTACATGACGGTCACAAGTGTCGGCTCCAGGCTCTGTATATCACGACTCAGTCTAGCCAGTGCCTGATCGGTGCGTTCACCTCCGATACCGTGATTGATAACATCAACGTCATACCCAGCCTTGCGCAAAGAAGACTGAAGCAGTGATGCGAACGTTTCTTCCGCTGTCACTCCTGATCGGACACCTTTCGTGATCGAATCGCCCAGAATGACAACTCGAGCCCGCGCGGAAGCGGCAAGATTCTTATTCGGCTGACTCCACTGAACTCTCGCGGCAAATACGCTGCCATTAGCTCCACGAGGATGAACTTTGCCCTCAGCCATGTATTCAGCATCAGTGACCCACGATTCATTCGGAGTAATCGCGGCAGCACCAAAATTCCCCAGCATCACTCCTCGCTCAGGCATCAATACTTTTTCTGTCGCGCGAATGACGCGTATCTTTGCTGGATCCACCTGAGCCAGAAAAATGGGTGCACGATTGCGAGCAATATGGTCGTTGTTGGCGCCGCGACGCGTATAGCCGAGAAACAAGCCCTGATCATGAACCAGCCAGTGCTGCTGCGTGTTGTAACTTCCCAGATCCGAACCATCATCGAAGGTCCACGGCTCAACCGGCTCGAAGTGCAGACCATCCTGACTGGTCGTGACATAGCCGCGAGCATCGTTTCGCAGAGTCAGGTAATACGTTCCACGGAACAAGGCCAGAGATGGTTCATAGAGTCCTCGCCCTTCCTCCAACGACAATTCATCGCCTTTCTCCATTAGTTCCAACGTGGTCCCGTCGAAACGGCAATGCAGTACGGTCGACTGATAGCGTTCGTTACCCCGGGACTTAAAATACATCGGCACCAGCAGAGTACCATCGGGACGCACGAGCCACTGAACACACCCCGGAGCTACCAGAAAATGCTCGGCCTCTTCATCCGGCATCGCCAACATTTTCCACTCGGTCCACAAGCCCGTTTCAGGATCATACGTGGCATACACGCACTGATGGGAACGCGGTAGATCCAGAAGTTGCTCACCCGCGTCGCTATATCGCAGTTTGGTTCCAATCGCCAAAAGCTTGCCGGACTGACGATGCCAGCCAGGTGTCACGTCGCAAACAGCAATCGTTTCGCCGTCAACTTTCCTTGAGTCAAGTTCTTTCGGGAGTGCTGGAGGAGTCCAGGTCGTGCCTCCATCGTCAGATCTCATAAAATAGAGACCGGAGTAATGGTCAGAGACACCCAGATGCTTTTGTAACGTGCAGATCACAATCGGAGTTTCCGAGCCTGCAAGTGGGATCGCTGCGATCCGAGGATGGAACCAGCAAAAGTCGGAACTCAACTCCTGATGCATCACATCCAGTTTGACTTCGTAAGGCAATGTCTGAGCCTGCAGCATCGTCAAACTGGCGGTGAACATCGACAAGCAGAAGCCCAGCAGACTCCAAACGGAGACCCGATTCAACAAACCTGCGATGCTTCGGTGCGAACTCATGAGGCGTGACTTTCAGCGTTATAGGAAACTGCAACCCGGATGGTCTGACTTACCGCGAAAGAAGCAAATGAGACTGGCTCCGATCGAATCGCACTTTTCACAGCGGGTGCCGGGCCATCTTCAAGATTGGCGCTGTCACAGTTGCGGTGTTAGCACTCGACGAAAAAGAGC
>CANHVD010000226.1 GCA_947463775.1 Planctomycetaceae bacterium
ATACGACCATGGCCGGCTGTGGTGTCCTGTAGGCGACTTCGATGATAAATGACGCGAACGGTGTCTTCGAGAGACAGAATCCCCGCGCAAAAGGCCGCCGCCACTTCGCCGACACTGTGCCCGACGACTCGAGTTGGCTTGACACCCCACGACTTCCACAACTCCACCAACGCAATCTGGAGAGCACAAATTGCAGGCTGTGCGATGGCCGTCTGGTCGATATTGGACTGATCTTCAGTCTTTTCCATCTCCGCAATAATCGACCAGCCGCTGAGTTCCTGAAACAGTGCGTCTATTTTCTCGACCGTGCTGCGAAACAACGGTTCGCGCTGCAACAGTTGTTGCCCCATCCCCCACCACTGACTGCCTTGTCCCGTGAAGACGAAGACAAGTTCTTCTGCAGCATCGCGACGTTGACCAGTGAAAACACCGGGGGCTGACTCTTCGCTGTCCAACCAGCTGCGCAGTCGATCGCTCATTTGCTGAGCATTGTCTGCGAGAACCACCAGCCTTTCCGAATGGTGATCTTTGTGCGTGCCTGCCGAATAACAAACATCAGCGAGACTCAAAGACGGGGCACTGAGCAGCTTGATGTAAGCCGAGGCGTAATCTCGCAATGCCGACTTGTCTCGTGCAGAAATGGGTAAAACAAACGGTCGGACAGCGTTGGGCTCGCGAGAGGCTGACGGAGTCACATTTGGCGGCAATGGTGCTGCTTCCATCACGACGTGAGCATTCGTTCCGCCAAAGCCAAACGAGTTGACCGAAGCAACCGGAAGCCGATCATCCTTTTGTGGCAGCGGACGCAGCTCTTTGACGACTTCAAGTCCGAGTGCGTCGAACGGTATGTTGGGGTTGGGAGTCTTAAAATTCTGGTTGGGTGGAACCATCCTGTGATGCAGCACCAGTGCTGCTTTGATCATTCCTGCGATCCCGGAGCCGGATTCGAGGTGGCCGATGTTTGTTTTGACCGAGCCCATCAGGCATTTATTGTCATCCGTTCGACCTTTTCCAAGGACTTGCCCCAGTGCCTCTGATTCGATCGGATCACCCACGGGAGTGCCGGTTCCGTGGGCTTCGACGTAGTCAACATCCTGGGGACTAATTCCCGCTTCGCGATACGCTTGGCGCAGCATCGCGGCCTGGCTCTCCACGCCCGGCACGGTCATGGACGATGTATGTCCGTCTGAATTGACAACCGCCGCCCGGATGACGGCGTAGACGCGATCGCCGTCGCGCTGGGCTTGCGAGAGTGGCTTGATATAAACTAACCCGGCACCTTCGCCACGCACGTATCCATTCGCGCGCTCATCAAACGCAAAGCATTGACCGGATGGTGAGAGCATTCCCGCTTTACTGAATCCGATCGACGAATTCGGCGAGATAAGCGCATTGGCGCCACCGGCCAATGCCCCTTCGCATTCTCCGGACCAGATTGCCTTGCAGGCAAAAGACACAGCCACCAACGCCGATGAACAAGCGGTATCGACGGAGACACTGGGACCTCGGAGGTCCAGCATATAGGAGACTCTGTTCGCCGCGATGCTCAGCGTGCCACCACTGTTAGAATGGACGTCGATGTTGCTCTTGGCGGAAAGCTGAAGAGTGAGGTAATCCGCGGCGGAGATACCAACAAAGACACCAGTTGCGGTTCCGCGTAAAGAAGCGGGCGGAATGCCAGCGTCCTCAAGTGCTTCCCAGGCGGCTTCCAGTAGCCATCGCTGCTGCGGATCCATCCGCATGGCTTCGCGCGGAGACACACCCCAGAACGTGGCATCAAACTGCTTCAACTGATCAACAAACCCACCCCATTTTGTGACCATACGCTCTGTCGCCAGAGGGTCTGGGTGGTAAAAACGATCGGTGTTCCAGCGATCAGCGGGGACCTCTGTAATCGCAGACGTGCCGCTGGCCATCAGGTTCCAGAACGACTCCGGGTCCAGACCACCGCCGGGAAATCGGCAACCGATCCCCACGAGAGCGAGAGGTTCCTGCACAGGCTTTTGGCACTGCTTTTGATCGACATCCTTGACGTTATTCCTGTTGATCGAGTCAAAACTCATGCTGCCAATTGCATCCAAAAGTGGATTCGAAATTCGGTAGTTTCTCGCGAGCGTCGAGATTAAATCGTTGGGTGGAGGACGTTACAAGAATGAACTGTGGCAGGTTTAGATGGCTTAACGAGATTCGAACGGCAGAGGTTCAACATCCGTAAAACGGGGCCGCCGAATAGAAATGATCAGCTCTATTCAAAAACTTTCCTTGCATTGATGTCAGCCGTGTCAGACCATCCTCTGGCAGCGAAACGAAACTGAACGAGCTCTGCAGTCACGGCTGCGCATCGCGCGTCATGACAATCGTTAGAATCGGAACTTAGTGCTGTAACGCAACATAAGTGTAATAGGCGCGGTCCATCTATTTTCAGACCTGGTTTCTGCTAGACATCTTCTATCCGAATGACATCGAACATCGACTCTGCAAGCGTCGAATCGCCTGACTGCACATCGGTGCAGGGCAGTGATCAACGCTGCACTTCGATCGAGTTGAAACGATGTTGCGAGGAAGGTCTGACGTTTCGCCCGGTCGCCTCTCTCTCGCCCACAGAGTTTGATGCATTGGAAAGGCTGGCGTTCGAGCACGGTCAGGCTCCGGACTCGTATCTCGCTGTCGAGTCACATCGTGACTGCTATCTGGCTCCGGATCATTCGGCCGCGATCTCGGTTGTTGTTTCGGGACGCAATGTGCACATCTTCGGAGGCATTCTGGCGCCGCCCGAAGCGCGCCGACAGCTGATCATTCAACTCCTCGAATTGGCAAAGCAATCGAAGCACATCATCAATTGTTATGCGATCGGGGAACAGGATCGCACACTGTTTGAAGACGCAGGTTGGGAGGTGACAAAGTTCGGCGAAGAGACATCACTGAAACTGGAATCACTCGCCTGGTCCGGGAAGCAGTACGAATGGGTTCGCAGGCAGCAGAATTATTGTCAGCGGATGGGGCTGACGTGTCGGGAAGTCAGTCACCAGACTATGGACCGTGAATTGTGGCGTGAACTTGCCGACGAGTTGTTTGAGATTCAGCGAGACGATCTGAAGAATCGCATTTATGCACGCGAGATGAATTTTCTTGTGGGAAAACTGCAGCCGGAGAAACTTGGTCGACGGCGACTCTTCATCGCCGAAAATCAGGAGACCAGGCGAATTGAGGCGTTTGTCATAGCCAATCCAATGCGAGGAGGACAGGGCTGGGGCTTCGAAATGTATCGCAAGCGTCAGGATGCCCCTCGTGGAAGCGTGCCGTTCCTCATGAAGTGGGTTATGGATGCTCTCCGGACTGAACGGGTCGAGGAGGCTTCTCTTTGCATGCTGCTTTGGAAAGACACACATCGGTTTAAAGGGAAGCGAACAAGTCCGCTGGCTCGCTGGGGACTGCTCCTTGCGTATCATATTGGCGACGTGTTCTACAATACGAAAGGAATCACCCATTTCAAGACACGCTTTCGGCCGGAATTGTCCAATTGTTATGTCTGTGTAACTCCGAGAATTACGGTCCTGTCGTGCCTGAACTTTTTCCATACCGTCGGAGCGTTTTCGTTCAGTCTCAAGAACATTGTTTTCAAATCGTGGCAGTACGTCGTACAACGAAAACGCTGAAGAGAATGACTCATGCCAGGACACTGTATGGGATTCATCAAGGTCTCATTTTCGGACTTTGGTTTGCCAGCAAATGGCTTTGACCCGCCACGAGGAAAACATTTTCATTTCGTTGAGAACAGTTCGACTAAATCCGTTTGCGGCAGCGAGATCAGCATGGTTCTGCTCTAAATTCTCTGTACTCCGCGCATTTCCGGCGGAGAATCATCGCTTTGTGCGTTGATCGTCCCGTCAATTCCAGCCGTGGCCATAATCAATATCGTCGCTGAACACTTACATTGCCGACTTCCTGAACTTTGAGAGCCCACCGTGTCGCATGATAATACCTGTGCATTCGCCTGAAAAAATTATCCGAGCGGACAGCATCTCGAAAGTCTTCGTTCATCAGGGTGTTGAAATCTGGCCGTTTAAAAATGTGACGTTGGAAATTCGCCGGGGAGAAATGCTGGCGATTATGGGTCCCAGTGGCTCGGGAAAGAGTTCGCTGCTGCACATTCTTGGCGGAATTGAGCCTCCATCGTCTGGCGACATCTGGATTGAAGATTGCAACGTCGCAAAACTGACGGATCGTGATCGAACCTTGCTGCGTCGCCGCCGGATTGGCTTCATTTTTCAGTCATTTAATCTCGTACCGACACTCAACGTATCTGAGAACGTAGAGTTGCCTCTAATTCTCGACGGGGTTACTGCTCGAGATGCAGCATCGAGGGCCCAGGCGAGTTTGCATCGCGTAGGCCTAGCCGAGCGGCTGCGTCACCTGCCTTCGCAATTGTCGGGTGGTGAGCAGCAGCGCGTTGCCATTGCGCGGGCGCTTGTGATTAACCCAGCCCTCGTTCTGGCGGATGAGCCCACCGGAAATCTGGATTCTGCTCGCGGACGTGACATCACCCGGCTGTTGAGAGAAGTCGCTCATGAAAGTCATCAAACTGTGGTTGTCGTTACGCATGATATTCGAGTCGCATCTGAAGCTGATCGACTGATCGTGCTGCTGGATGGCCGAGTCACATATGATGGACCGCCCGGAACTGACGCGGAGCTTGTGGCCGCTCTGAAGCAGGAGGTCGATCGTTGATACCCTGGGCGTACTTCTGGAACAATCTCAGACTGCGTCCACTGCGAACGCTGTTGACAGTTCTGAGTGTCGCTGGAGCGGTCGCCGCTGTGGTGTCTATCCTTCAGGCCACCGCTGCAACTCAGATTCAGCTGCATTCGATTCACACAACGTTCGACTCGCGGATCGCAATGGAAGTGGTCGCAGCAGATACCTCTCCATTTTCTCCCGATGATGTTCCGAAGCTTTCTTCACTACCCGGTGTATCAGCCGCTATCCCGGTCTTCAGGATTTTCACAAAGGTCGTCGCCGGAGGCAAAGAAGCCCGTTGCCTGACGACAGGTACGGACCTCCAGCGGTTTCGAACGATTCGGGAGATGACTCTGCTGACGGGGCACATGGCCGTGAATCCCGGTGAGGTGTCACTTGAGGCGTCCATTGCCGAACATCTTGGTGTTCAGCCCGGCGCAGAAACACGAATAGGAGCGCGAGGTCTGCCGTGGCTGCTGACCAGGAAAGTGACTGGTCTTTATAAGCTGTCCGCCGCGGATTCCCTTGAAGAAACTTCGGCAGTCATGATGTCACTCGCGGACGCAGCGAAGCTCGGGCGTGCTCCGGGCAAGGTGAATGCTCTGCAGATTGTGCTTCAGAACAGAGCTGAAGAAACTGCTGTGGCCGAGCGAATCAGGGCCATCCTTCCCAGTCATCTGATTGTGACGAAGTCGGCATCCGCCGCAGATCTGAGTCGCCCGACACAGGCCATGATTGGAGTGGGATTGAATGTCGCCGCACTGCTTTCATTTGTCGCTGCGGTCTTCATTGTCTTTAATTCTTTTCAGATGTCTGTCGCGGAGAGACAGCGTCAACTGGCTCTGATGCGCATTCTGGGCGCGACTGTTGAACAGGTCAAAGCGTCTCTTTATCGGGAGGCCATTGTTCTCGGCTGCATCGGAACTCTTTTGGGAATCGTCCCGGGGGTAATGTTGAGCAGTTCTCTTGCGCACAGCATGCAGGAGGTCATGGGATTTCGCAACATGGTCCCGGTGGCCACTCTGCCCTATACCGTGGTGGCCGGACTGTTATTCGGTCCGCTCGTGACACTTCTGTCGGTGTGGTATCCGGCCCGAGCCGCATGCGATGTCAATCCCCTTGCCGCTCTGAAACTGCCCATTCAAAAGCGAAAAAACTTTTCGAGGAAAGTGGCCGCGGTCGCAGGTGTGACATCGCTGCTTCTCGCGGCGATACTGTTTACAACGGTTTACTTTGGCGTTGCATCTGAACTCGCATCGATTCTTGCGATTGCTGCTGTCGAAGTTGGTGGTGCCTGCCTCCTGCCTGAGTTAATCGGACCCTGCCTCGGGATCTATTACGGCATTGTACGCTGTTTCTTTCCAGTGGAAGCACAGCTCGGTCACCGGCAACTGATTGAAAGCTTTGATCGAACTGTCCTGACTGTTGCAGTGCTGTTCGTTGTTTCGGCCGCCAGTGTCAGTGTGGGAAATACGACGACAGCACTTACGGGAAATATTCAGTCCTGGATGGATCGGACCGTCATTGCGGATTACCTGTTATTCGCCAGTCGCCCCTCCGTTGACATGCTGGATGCAGAGCCGCTGCCTAAAGAGCTGGCCTCACGACTGGCAGGCATCACCGGAATCACAATGATTGATGAGATCACCTTTACACTTGCCTCTGTCAACGGGAAATCCGGCCTGCTGGCCGTTCAGTTGTTTGACGGTTATGAAACGTTGCCAATTGATCTGATCGAAGGCGATGCGGCCACCTTGCCTCAACGTTTGCGGTCCGGCGAAGCATTGCTGGGCAGTGTGCTTGCCAATCTCCTGAACGTGAAGCCGGGTGATACGGTCAGTGTGGAAGTCTCCAAATCCACTCATCTGATACGCGTTGCCGGAATCGTCAGGGAGTATACGGCAGGAGGATTAATGTTGCAGATGGATCTCGGAGCCGCGCAGGCACGTTTCCCTCTGCCGCTTGCTCAGGTTTACGGAATTCGAGCTGATGATTCCACGAAGATTGCAGTGGGTGAGGAACTGCAGGTCGTTGCACGGGAGTACGGCCTGATTTTTCAGTCGCTCTCGGATCTTCAGGATCTTGTTCAGAACCTGGTCTCAGGCATTACGAATCGTCTGTTTCTAATCCTGATCCTTGCGTTGGTGATCGCTGCATTTGCGATTGTGAATTCACAGACAATGAATGTCATCGAACAGACCAGACATCTGGGAATGCTGCGTGTCGTTGGTCTGTTGCAGTCGCAGGCGTTTCGGATGTTTCTGTTTCAGTCTCTCATTCTGGGAGTTCTTGGAATCGTCCCCGGCATGATGATCGGGGTTGCCATGTCATTTCTCACAATCTTTTCCTTTCAGGGTGTTACAGATCATGGGGTTGAGTTTGTGGCAGACGGCCGTTTGCTGACGGGCTATCTGATCTCCGGAATTCTTTTGTCGCTCCTTGCGGCTGCCCTGCCGGCCATTCGCGCCGCACGCCTGAAGCCGCTCGAAGCAATTCATGAGGAATAGTCCGAGGACGCAGGAGTGTTGTGTCAACCTTCTTCTGATGATCGATTGAGGCGGGCAATAAACCGGTCCAGCAATTGCCGAGTTTGGGTCACTCCAAATGTTGCTGGATCGCAACGCAGATTGACCATCAGCCGACCGCCGATAATGTAAGTCGCCGCCGCTGCATGAGTTCCGTGACGCAATGGAGGCACACATCGGATCTCACCGAGAATCATGTTTCCCACGCGGATTTCATTTCCCACGCTGTTGAGGCGAGTACCGATTGAGTTCAGCCGGTTCCCCATATGTGACAGCACGGCCATTCCCATACAGCGGTGTCGCAGCATGAGACGCGATACCGACATCAGAAATGGGATTCGTTGAGTAATCATAAGCCCCTGAACGAAGAGCCAGCCATACTGAGCCGCCAGGAACTCTCGCATTTCCTCACCAAGGTCTGTCAGAAGGATACGTGAATCCTGCATTTCTGTTCTGGTTCGCACTGGAAATGCATAACCCACAACATTGGCGGCCGGCAACTGATCATCGTCCGGCCCCCGCAAGCTTGTTGGAATCACCAGAGAGATCAATTTTCGTCGATGCGCCCCGCCGGATTCTCTGTTCCATGCTTCCAGCGTCTCCATAAGGTCACGTGTCAGGATGTCATTCAGCGTGACATTGGCGCGACTCGCCATATTTCTCAGGCGTCGAGTTGTTGCCCGATCCAGATACTCACTTTGAAGATTGAATTGGTCGCATTGATTCGGGCTTTCTTCTCCGGGATTCGCCTTCAGGGATTCCTTTCGTTCCAGAAACAGAAAATCAACCGAATCCCGAAACATTACTGCCAGTCGGCTGGGCATCGAGCCGGGCAGCCAGCCTACACGCCGTGGCGCTACCTCAGCTCGAGTGAGCAGGGCTTCGGGACGCAGGAAGCGTAGCTCGGGCAGTAGCTCATCCACTGTCGTCAGGCGTGCATAGTAGACAGCGATGTCTTCCAGAAACTGACTCGCTCCAATTCCATCGCAGCAGGCATGATGGAACTGCAGAGTAATCTCAGCACCTGCGTCGGAGACTTCTCCCCAGGCTCGAACTCCCGTTTCAACAAAAAGGTTGATCGGTTGATTCCACGGTTTGGACGCTCGCCAGACATCCGGATTCAGCTCTGCACTAACCACTGACTCCGGTGACCAAACCCAGTTGTAGCGCCCCAGGCGACGTTGC
>CANHVD010000227.1 GCA_947463775.1 Planctomycetaceae bacterium
CCCTGCTCCATCGCGCCCCATCCATGGAGCTTTCATTGTGACCAGTTTCCATTCGTACTCGGCGTCTTCAGCGGCTTGAGTTTTTACGGAGGTCGAGTTGAAGGCGAAAGCCAGCAGAACAACTGCGATTAGCCCACAAGAAAAATGCCCGCGTCTATTCGTCATCGAAATTCCTCTTACAAAAGATCTGTCCGGAAAAATCACGCGGTGGGAAATTCTGTGAGCAGGGGAGACTGATCAGGAGTCAGTATTGCATATGTTTCTAACAGAGTCTCCAGTCACTTCTGCAAGCGTCCGGCTCAAATTATCAAACAAATGGCGTAGTCGCGGATCTCGGCAGGTCCCGCTGACCGATCGGGGCTTCGCAGCTTGCGGTGACTTTGGGCGCATGCGGTTTGCTTAAATCAAGCCGAATCTAGTGGGACAGCATCGCGCGGAGGTTCGCCTGCGCCGAAAATCCTGCCCGGCAGGCAGGACCTACCGAAAGCGTCGCAGCACCCGTTGCTATGCCGGAAAACGCGAATCAGTTGCAATGCCGAATTTCGCGGAATACACTCCGGCTCTGTCAGAGATTCATGCGGCTGTGGTGTAGTGGCAACACATCAGCTTCCCAAGCTTAGGATGAGGGTTCGATTCCCTTCAGCCGCTTTTTTCATTGCCAGCCTTCGCTTGATGTGTGGCTGGCTTATTGCTGCCAATTTCGCGGCAATCGGTGTTGTTGGCCAGCTCGAGCAGCGTAGACTCCAAGAGCGGCGCCGGCGGCTTGCGTCATGGTGTTGATGAGAATTTGTCCCATCGGCCCGTTGATCGCCGCAGAGGCCTGATCGGCAATCGGAGAATCGATCTTCTGGATGCGATACATCTCCTGATACATCGTCTCGCCTGACACAACCCCATCCGCAAGATCCTGCAGTCGTGTTTTGAGGTCATAGGATTCCTCAAAGATCCGCTGCGGATCGCCGAACTGAGCACGACGGCATCGAGACAGCAAATCATGGACTCGTTCCGTGCGTTTCTCAGCAGCTTCAGCGGCGGCGTAATGCTGGTCGAGCTGTGACTTCTTCTGGCTGACGACTTCATCAATATGTCGCAGGCGAGCAACCACCTGATCATCCTGCAGCTCTGGCGTGTTGGCGGCTCGCGCGGCGACGATGGAGCGTTCTGTCTTCTGCAGCAAAGCCTGAAACGCCCTTAACGCGTCGCGATAAAAGATCGAGTCGGGGGAATCGAGCTGAGCCTGTTCATGTTGCAAACTGGTGCAGAGTTTCTGCGCCGAGTCCATCGCAGCAAACGCGCGATCAACTTCGGGGTTTAGACGTGAGACGCTGGCCTGAACTGCCGGAAGCCCCAACGCATCCGCAGCGGCGGTTTGACGAGACTGAACATCTTCAACTCGAGCCTTCACGGTCTTCTGTTGTTCGGCAATGACCTGTTTCATCATCCTCGGCGCTGACGTCAGAAATCGATAGCTGGCGGCAACGGCGGGATAATCGATTAGTCGCGACAACCAGCGATCAATCCGGCGAGACATCCCGCGACGTTGATACCGTTCCGTGTCGAACTCGGAATCCCAGAGATATTTAAATAGTCGACTATTCTCATACGGAGGCAGCTTGTTCTTCGCCTCGGTCTCAACATCGCTCAAGTTCGCGGTGGCCTGTTCCAGCCGTGCCTGACCTTCCGCCGCTTCCCGGGAAAGTCGCTGCAAATCGGGGTCAGTTGTCAGTTTCTCGGTGAGCTGCGTGGTGAGCTCATCTGCCTTCTGCGTCGCTGCCGAGAACTGCTCCGAAAGCTGTTTCCATTGCATCTCTGACGAAGACTGTTGCGTCGAAGCGGTCTGCAGGCGAGTTTGCAACAGTCGCCGTGCGTCATCACGTCGCAGCATGACGTCTCGCAGAACGGCACGCATTTCCGTCCAGCCATCACTTTCGACATCGTCGTCAAGTCGCGGAAGATAGTGCTGCGCGAGTTCTCGAAAAGCATCGGACTGATCGACGAGCAGTTTCTCGATCTCATTCGACACATCCATTGCGCGAGCGCGGGCTTCTTTCTCGCTGCCGTTAATCGAGGCAGCGAAGTCAGCGATTCGGCGAAGGATTTCGGTTCCGGGAACTGGCATGAGAGGCGACTGGTTGAACAGGGACAATTGGTGACAGAATGTAAGGGGAAGGTCGAGTACAAGAATCGTTTAACGGCAAACCGCAGGCGATGGCAAAAACAGAACTGACGCCTGCGGCTTGCCGTTAAACGAAAAAACAGATTTCAAAGAACCCAAGAGAAGATGATCCAAGCGAATAGAATCAGACCCAAAATGAACAAAACAGAAAACCGTCGTACCCAAAGATGAGCCATAAAAACGCTGAATGATAATGGCGGATCCTGATACGTATGCTGAGTCGCGAAGTACTGTTCGATTGCAGCATCCACATCAGCCTCGGTGATTTTGTCGCCGGTGATAATGGCGGCATCCATCAGCCGTTTCCGCATCAGCGTCCGGATTTCATCTCGCGCCAGAGCGACCTCGGCCACTTCGCGTTCCTGCCGCAGGCCTCGAGCCACCTCCAGCACGCGCAGGGTTTCCACGAGCGAAAGATCTTTCGCGAAGGAGCTGACCGGAACTCCGCTTGTTGTGATTGAGTTGTCTGGCATGAACACCATCTTAACGAAAATGTGCCGAACAGGGATTCAGAACGCGGGCTGATCCAGGAGTGCCGCAGATCAGTCGTCTTCAATAATTCAACCGGCACTTCATTGCGACAACATCGCAGTTTGGTACCGTAGTTAATTACAATCAAGATCGCGTCCGTGAGAGTACTGGTCGGGCCAGGTTTCCGCATCTCTGTCGTTCAAAAAAAGGTTATTTTCATGAGCCAACCGTCGTCTAATTCTTCTGGTGAAATGATTCCGGCGGAAACTCAGGTCGCAAAGATATCCTCATCTCAGCCAGTCACAACGATGCGACATTATCTGGACCGGGCGATTTCTGTGCTGAAGAAGTTTGGTCTTTCCACGACCGGCGATACAGGAGAAGAACTGATTCGTCTGCTGGAGGACGTCAAGCACGTCGACGAAGCTCGCACGCTGGCGATCGCGGATGTGATCAAGCACATGAGCACCTTCAATCGGCTGGTTCGCGAGAACGTTGAGAATATTAAGATCGGAAACCGATATCTCGAGATCACTCAGATGTTCGATTCCGTTCGTGAAGATTCCAAAATGCTGATCGCACAGTTGTCGGACGGAAAGATCAGTCGCTCGGAGAAGTTTCAGAACTGGTGGATGAAGATTCGTCGAGGAACTCCAAGCGACCGCTTCGAAACAATTTCAGAAACTTATCGAAGCGTTTCCCGGGACACCAAGGATCAGCTCAACCGCGAAGACGCGATCATGGATGCCTACATTGACTTCCGCTTCGCATTGAAGGAAGCCGAAGTGATCGGCTGTGAACTGTACGAGAAGCAGAAGCCAGCACTCGAGAAAGCGAAGCAAACGCTGGCCGCAACTCAAACCGCAATTGATCAGTTTAAGGGCGAAGATTCAGCTCAACGAGGCCGTCTGGAACTGGCGCGCGATGAAGCCCGCGAAGCATTCTCGCGCGAAGATCGCACTTACCAGTTGCTGAAAGACATCTCAGAAAACCTGGCCATCGGTTACGACGTCGGCGACACGCTGGTCACGAAGCTGAAGCAAACTCACGATGTGAAAGACAGCGTCTATCGCCGAGCAGTGACGTTCTTCACGACCAACGAGCATGTATTCACAATCCTCGGTACGGTTTACACCAGTCAGCAGGGATTGCATGAGGTGACAGCCGCGACGGAAGCGATGAAGGAAGGTCTGAACAAGGGGCTTGAAGATGTGGCCGATCTCGGGCGTGAGCTGGAGCGAGCTGCCATGAAGGCCGGCTATGGCTCAACGGTCAAAGCCGAGAGCGTGCAAAAGCTGGTCGATGCCATCAGCAACTTCCAGGTGGAGTCTCTGACGATGATCGCCGACTTGCGAAAAGAGAGCGAAGCGAACGCGAAAGAGATCCGCCATGTCGTCGAAGACGGCAAGCGTCGCTTTCAGGAAACGGTCGCTCGTTACGTGCAGGAAACGGCTGCAGGCTGAGAATTGTCGTTTCGAAACCTGAGCCCTCCCGGCGTAAAGCCGGGAGAAGCTGTGCACTTATTGTAGGATGGGACCAGCGGAGCGCCGGCCCACCATCCGGAATACGGAGAATCGGTGGGCCGGCGTTCGCGAAGCTCGCTGGTCCCACCCTACGATTCAAATAAGTTCACAAGCTCGGAGGAGCCCGAGGCATGGTGACGATTTGTTGTCTGCAAGTGGGATAGACCGCTACGCGCGTCTTCCACCGCTCTACGCGTCTTCAACGCAGTTGATTAGCTTCGCACGGCAATCGTTTGTAGCTCCAAAGCACTCAGCAGCATTGTGGTGAGTGAAGCAGCCAACTCTGAGTCCGCACCTTCCCAGGCTTGGCGGACAGTTGCTGCGTTCTCCTGATTTCGGATCGCGGATTCAAGGTCTGTATTCGAAACTCGAAGCACCGGCAGATCCTGATCCGGAAGACCGCGATGAACACTGTGGAGTCCGGAAGGAGAAAGCTCCAGAGTCACCTGGCAGCCACCGGGACCGAAAACATCCAATCCCACCATCTGTCGACGACCATTGGACGCATCGGTGTTCACCTGACTCTGCAGAGCGTCTTCAGTCCAGCTCTTGACTCGCTCAACATCCGGCTTGCGTTTCCCCCAGCGATCTTCGTTACCGTATTCGATGTAACGGAAGATGACCGTCTTATCAATTTCCGGACACGGAATGTCGCCCGCAAACTTCTTCGTGTTCGTCATATCGAAAACGTTATCTGTCTGCTCGTAAGGAGCATACGTTTCCGCGTTCTCCATCACCATGCGTTCAAACATCCACTGGTCTTCGTTCTCAGCACGATTCGCCAAAGGAGGAAGTTCGCCGTGACCGTGGAACTCAACGCCTGTCGACTTAAAGTACTCGCCACAGTATTCGATCATCTCACGAGATGAGATCGGCTTGTCCGGAGCAATGTGGAAGGTCAGACCGCGAGCTTCAGGAGTTTCAAACAAGCGGCACATCACAGCCGAAACCCATTCGACAGGAATGATGTTGCGACGTTCTTCACCCGTCATTCGCAAGCGAATTGGAGTATGTCGATAACCGTTTTCGTCCGCTGGAACTGGCGGAATCATGACCGACATCAAACGCAGATAAAGATACAGCCCGTGATAGGTGTTGGTGTAACCCGTGCGTGAGTCACCAGAAATCACAGCTGGACGATAAACCGTTACGTGATCAGCAAAATCGATCTGCTGAACGAGCGTCTCAGCGCAGAACTTGCTTTCTTCGTAGTCATTGCGAAACGACTGCCCGGCACTCAGGCTGGACTCCATCACCGGCTCAGTCTGCAGGCCAGCGACATAGGCTGTGGAGACGTAATGAATGTCCTTAATTCCCGATTCACGGCACAGATTAATCATGTTCTGCGTGCCGTTCAGGTTGGTCCGCCACGGTTCACCCGCACGGTCCTTCCCGTAGAACTCAAGAATCGCTGCACTATGAATGATGCTGCTGCAGTTGTCGGCAACCCATTCGGTCTCTTCGGGGCTCAGCCCAAAACCGGGTTCAGCGATGTCACCGGAAAGCACAACCGGTCGAGGCAGTGCTCGCCCCAGTTCCCGCTCCCAATGCTGAAGAATCTCTTCCATCCTGTCGCGTGGCGATTGTTTTCGAGAAGGACGGACAACGACCGCCAACTCGTGGCCATTCAGAAGTAAATCGCGAACCAGGTATCGTCCCACCAAACCTGTGGCACCAGTCAAAAGCGTATACATCGTGTTCCCTGGCAAGGTTATCGAAGTGAACTGCATCGCGTCCGAGAACGCTCCTGAAGCAGAATCACATTGAACCACAAAAGCAAAAAAAACAAAGAAAAATCGGCACTTATGTTCACTGACGAGGCGAAACTCCACCAAGGGATGACAGAGTTTCCCAGACCACTAAGAGTCCCCAATATTCACTTTTTCATAAGAACGTCAACTCTCCAACGCCTCTTCCCGTTAAGTCAGCCGGAGAGATCCCCCCGACAAAACCACCACACAGATCACCGCAACTCATTTCACCACAATCAGTTACAGCACATGACCGATAGCAAATTGAGGTGCGTTGGGAAAATCGCTTGTCGGCAGTTTCTGCCGGTCTGTCGGCTTCATGCTTTTCGGACACGCCCGCCGATGACTTCAGAAAATTCTCAAAGCGGCGGCCTCGCGTGCCAAACACGAGATTTCCCAACAGGTGAATTCGGCGTGGCCATGGCAAATCCTGACAACCCTCATTTTCCGGATGTCTCTCAGTCCTTTCCTGAACGCTTTGCCAAGTCGTCCATGGGCGCTCAAATCTCGAATCTGGCTTTCGACATCGGGAAAATGTCTGTCCTTGACGTTTCTTCCGGGCATACTTTGGACCAGAGGGAGATTACCGTCGTCGTTTTCAGTTCACTCAGGCAGGTGCCTTTGCGGGCGTGTGAAACGATGAATACCTCCCCGAGCCAATCTTCTTTGAGCACGTAGTTTTCGAACGACCGCCATCGACTTCTCTTCGGACTTCTCCAATGCACAGGTTCTCAGGCGTCATTCCTCCAGTTGTTTCTCCGATGAAGTCGGCCGACCAACTTGATGTCGAAGCCGTTGATCGTGTTGTGGAGCATCTGATTCAGGGAGGCGTCTCAGGCTTGTTTGTTCTGGGGACGACCGGTGAAGGGCCCTCGCTGACGTATCAGATGCGATACGAAATGGTTGAGCGGACCTGCGAACACGTCAAGGGCCGGGTTCCGGTTCTTGTTGGTGTTACAGATACAAGTCTGGCTGAGTCCATTGCCCTGGCGGAGCATGCAGCGGCGTGCGGCGCAGCGGCGATCGTGGCGGCAGCGCCGTTTTACTTTGACGTTTCTCAGTCCGCGTTGGAGGCGTGGTTTCGTGAGCTTGCAGACCGGTCTCCTCTGCCAGTGATGCTGTACAACATGCCGTCGTGCGTGGGCGTGACGCTTGATCTGGAAATCGTCGATGCCCTGTCTCATCATCCGAACGTGGCTGGCATTAAGGACAGTGGCGGCGAATGGACTTACTTTCAGGCACTCTGCGACAAGCATCGCGATCGTGAAGACTTTGTCATCTTCATGGGGCCGGAGGAGTTGTTAGCGGAAGCCGTAGAGGCCGGTGCGAATGGCGGCGTTTGCGGTGGAGCCAACCTGCTCCCACAAGTTTACAGTCGACTCTATCTGGCTGCCGCGCGAAAAGACTCCGTGGAGATCGCTCATTGGAAGCATACGATTGCGGACATGTTTGCCTCCGTCTATCGCGACGACGAGCAGCGAATGAAACTGATCCCGGGTCTGAAACTGGCGATGGAAGAGTGCGGACTGTGCAGTGAAACCGTGGCTCCTCCGCTGATGGCTGTCACGGAATCGCATGCTCGGCGAATTCGCGGTTCCATTCCGAGACTTCTGGCGGCCTGTGAATACTCCACCGTCGAGGCCTGACTTTTGTCGCAATGAGTTTTTGCATTTGGAGTCCCCGCAGACCAGACCTCTCTTGCAACTGGCTGCGGATTGCCCTGTAATTACACCCGATCGACCCAAACGATCAAACGAGAAGTCGAACAGACCCAAACCCCGCCTTAGGCTTCTCCAGCCGACCTGCCGTTAGACCCTGCCTTCAATTTCAAGCCTGTGCCATGAGACCAGACGACCGCGATGCGATGTCGATGGATGCTCTGTTGACGGACTTTGTCCGCAGCAGTCGCGTGATCTCATTGTCAATGCTGCTCGTGCTGCTCATCACTTCGCCTGCCACAGCGCAGATGGCACCGGTACTGAACACAGTTCTTCCATGCGGCGGACAGATTGGAACGGCCTTCGAAGTCAGTGTGGCCGGAAGTCACTTCGAATCAGTTCATACGCTGCGAAGTAACATCCCGGGCTTTGGATGTGAATTCCTGTCGCCGAATCGATTTCGCGTGACGGTACCGTCAACCACGATTCCCGGGCAGTATGATGTATGGGCCGTGGGCGAGAATGGTCTGAGTAGTCCTAGAACGTTCCTTGTCGGCCGCCATCCGGAACTGCTGGAAGTTGAACCGAATGATGTCGAACCTGCAGCGATGTCAGTGCCGTTGGATACCGTGATCAATGGACAGCTCGACAAACCGGCTGATGTCGATCGGTATCGCATTCAGGCCACAATGGGCCAACGAGTCATCATTGAATGTTCGGCCGAGCGAATTGATTCTCGACTGCGTGCGGTTCTGGAAGTCTTTGATGATAATGGACGACGAATCGCGGTTAATCGAGGATTCGTCGGGATTGATCCGCTGATTGATTTCGTCGCGCCGGCGGATGGATCTTATGTTGTCCGTGTTC
>CANHVD010000228.1 GCA_947463775.1 Planctomycetaceae bacterium
CCGGTTCGGTCACTGGCTCCGTAGACAAAGCCCTGCCGAACTCCGCCTCCGGCCAGCATCACCGTGTAGCACGAGTTCCAATGATCGCGGCCAGCGTTGGCGTTAATCTTGGGAGTACGTCCGAAGTCACCTAACACGCAGACCAGAGTTCGTTCAAGCAGACCGCGGTCATCCAAATCCTGAAGCAGGCTGCTGCAGGCAGCATCGAATTCCGGTAGCAGGACCTTTTTCAGCTTGTTGAAATTGTCGCCGTGAGTATCCCATGTCGCGTTGGCGTCAGGAGCCCACGACAGTGTGACAAATCGCGTCCCGGCCTCTACCAGTCTTCTCGCAAGCAGCGTACTTTGTCCATAGATGTTGCGGCCATATCGGGCACGCATCTCCGGTGTTTCCTGGTCCAGATCGAAGGCCTTCTGGGCTGCATCCGATGTCAGCAGTTCAAAGGCTCGAGACTGGAAATCATCGATAGCCGACAACGAGGGTTCGCGACCACTTCGAAGACCTCGCCCCAGATCAGTCAGAAGTTTCGACCGATCATTCATGCGCTGAGGCGTGACAGGTTCAGGCAACGAAAGATTATCGACGTGAAAGTCTGCCGCATCCGGGTTATTCAGAACCCAGAAGGGATCAAATGTTGGACCCATAAAGCCAGCGAGAAATCCTGGTTGCAGAGGTCCTCCAGCGCCTTCTTTCGTTTTATACGGCAGACTGATGTAGGGCAGCGTTCGATTAGCCGCGGGGCGAAGTCTGGCCAACACTGATCCCGGCGAAGGATTGTCGGAGGGCTTTGCTCCGCCGCCCTGCTCTCCACGATCATGTCCGGTGAGTGCCGCATAGACGGCGGCTGCATGAGAATTATTCACGCTGTGATGCATGGATCGAATCAGAGTTGCTCGATGCATCTGCTGAGAGAGTCGCGGAAGATGCTCGCTGACGGGAACACCTGCGAGGCTGCTGGCAATAGGATCGAATTCGCCTCGGATCTCGCGAGGTGCTTCCGGCTTCATATCCCACATATCAAGATGGCTGGGCCCGCCATTCAGGAACAGAACGATGCAATGATCGGCCTTTGCGATCAGACCGTCTCCTTCGGTGGCCGACACCGAGTTAGCAAACAGTCTCGGTGTGGCGAGCATTCCCGGGAGCCCGAGGCCGCCGAGCTGCATAATCTTTCTGCGTGAGATTTCAGAAGCCATCTTCCGGAGGTTTGCAGTCAACATAGGATATCCCCGAATTCCCCGGTCACGGTTTGAAAGTCGTTGGAATCAAGCAGTATTGCGGCAGACACGAAAGTGAAAAGCCCGTTCTCCATTCCATCTGATGATATCGGGAGGATTGGTCCGATCCGATATTCATTCGCGGGCGAAGCATTGGGGCCGATCGAGCCCACAGGAGCTGATCTTTGGTAAAGGATGGTACATTGCTCCGGCCGGACAAAAGAAAGCCCAAATGTGTTTTCAGAGGATTTTCATCAGACCAGTCGACAATATGATCCGGGGTGGTCGACAGGACGAAAAGAGCTTGAGATCGGGAATCTGGTCGTTTCCCGGTTCGCTCAGCGTTGGATCTCTTTTGTTCACCACGTTAGCATTCGCGGCATTACCGTTTGGTGAAATTGCCGGGAAATCCTCGGAAGTCCCGTCCGGCATCCTTGGTTTCCGCAGATCGTGTTATCAAGAATGTTGCGTGTCCCGGTCTGAGGTGTGATGTCTGTTGTTTTGCTTCAGACTTTGCGCTGATGTTTTGATTGCGACAACGATTTAGTCACTCCGCTTACTCTTCCTTCCTGCCGATCAGGGTTTCTTAATCCATGTCTTCGACTCCCGCCTTGCGTCTGACTCCCGTCCAGTGGCTTGTTTGTACGATCGCGGCCATAGGCTTTGCGTTTGACATCTATGAACTGCTGATGTTGCCTCTGATCATTAAACCAGCCATGGCAGCGCTCAGCGCGCCGTTGGTTGAAGAAGCGATTAAGGCTGGCATGGAGCGACCGGCAGCGATGGCGCTGTGGTTGCCGGGTGGTGCGAATTATGTCAAATGGGCGCGCGTGCTGTTCTTCGTTCCTGCTTTGGCAGGCGGGATCTTTGGATTGTGGGGCGGATGGCTGACAGACCGACTTGGACGCCGTCGAGTTCTGACGTTCAGTATTCTGCTTTATGCCTTTGGAGCATGTGCGGCTGGTTTTTCCACAAGCTTGTATCACCTGTTGTTCTTCCGCTGCTGCGTGTTTGTGGGCGTGTGCGTTGAGTTTGTTGCGGCAGTTGCGTGGCTCGCGGAGTTGTTTCCAAACCATGAGCAGCGTGAGAAGGTGCTGGGGTGGACTCAGGCGTTCTCTTCTCTCGGTGGATTGTTGGTTGCCGGAATGAATATTCTTGCCGGAAAGATTGCTGAAGATTTGCCGGCGATTCACAGCGGGCATGAAGCGTGGCGATACACTTTGATCTCAGGTGTGATCCCGGCTCTGCCCTTGTTGTTGATTCGCCCGTTCCTGCCGGAATCTCCGGAGTGGCAGAAGAAGAAAGAAGCCGGCACTTTGCGTCGACCATCGATTGCGGAACTCTTTAGTCCTGCTCTGCGCAAGACAACGATCGTGACGACTCTGGTATTCGCGGCCAGCTATGGAATTGCCTTCGGTGCGATTCAGCAGTTGCCTCAGATCCTGGGTGCTCAGGCGTTGGGAACACCAAAAGAATCCGGACACCAGCAGGTTCTGGCGGCCGCCAAAGCCAAAGCGGGCGAGCCTAAAGGAAAGAACAAGGAAACTGGTAAACCAGAATACACACCAGATCAGAAGAAAGCCGCCGGTAACGAGAGTGATGCTGTTGTGGCTGGAGTCACGTTGTGGCAGGAACTTGGCGGTCTGCTGGGCCGTGCATTGCTAGCAATTCTAGCGCTGAAGATTGCCAGCCGACGCAGTCTGCTGCGAGTCTTCCAGATTCCAGCTCTGATCGTGGTGCCAGCCTTGTTTTACTGGATTGGCGGCGCGCTGCAGTCCGAGTCATTGACAATGATTAAGTTCGGTATCTTTATGGCCGGAGTGCTGGTCGTGGGGCAGTTCAGCTTCTGGGGCAACTATATTCCGCTGGTGTTCCCGGTGCATCTGCGAGGGACCGGTGAAAGTTTCGCGGCCAATATCGGTGGTCGAATTCTCGGAACCGCCGCTGCCTTCATCACGATTTCTCTGGCGACTGGTCCGGGGCAGATGGCTGTTGTCGGTGCATGCGTTGCCGGAGCTTATGCTCTTGTTGGAACGATTCTGACGGGGATGTTGCCAGAACCATCACCAACCGACGAGCATTGATCGAAGAGGGGAAGCGAAGAAACGAAAGCGGCTGCCAGCGAAGACTTCGCTGGTTCAGCCGCTTTTTTATTTCGTCATAGGGTCCGCGATATTGGCACGACGCCGCCAATCCGCTGTGGCGGTGTCGAGAAGTTGGGCCCGGTTGGGCTCACACGGTTTCCAGCCACGCTGTCAGTAGTCGATGGTACGACTCCAGATCATCCTTGTGCGACATTTCCGTCACAGTATGTATGTACTTGACGGGACATGCCAGAGCGATTGTTCTCACGCCACTGCGACTTCGTTGAATGACGGCTCCGTCCTGTCCACCGCGAGGCAGAATCGCGCGTTGGCATTTGATATCTCGCGACCTGGCGATTTTTTCAAAGTCATCGATCAGTCCAATGTCAGAGATCATGGAACCGTCAATGACATGCAGACAGACACCATCGCCGGACACAGAAACTCGATCTTCGTCCGGGACACCGGGAGTCTTGCAGCACAATGTCGTATCACAGGCAACAGCTATGTCCGGGTTAACTCCGAAGGCTGCTGGCTGTGCTCCACGCAGGCCAACTTCTTCCTGAACGGTCCAGACGGCATAAATGTCACAGTTGTGTGAGCGAAGATTTTCGATCGCGCGGATCTGCGCCCAGCAGCCGATTCGATTGTCGAGACACTGCGAGACCACCGAGTGACCGACTTCCTCAAACGGACCATCCAGAACCACCATATCACCAATGACGACTTTGGCTTTGACCTGTTCCGCATTGAGTCCAAGGTCCACGAAGAACTCGGTCACTTCCGGGATCTTCTTTTTGTCAGCTTCGCTGGCAATGTGGATCGGCTTGCCCGAAGCATTCATAATGCCGGGGAGATCGCCGCTGGAGCAGCAGACGCGAACTTTTCGAGCAAACAGATTTCGAGCGTCAAAGCCGCCGACCGGGTTGACTCGCAGGTAGCCGTTTTCGTCGATGTGCCGAACCAGAAAACCGATCTGATCCATGTGCGCCGCCAGCATGACTCGCACGGGTTTCGTTCCCGGATTTCCATGACTGCGACGCGCTTTGCGAACACCAATCAGAGAGCCCATCGCATCGATGGAGACCTCATCAAACAGATTGTTTGTCGTGATATAGTCCTGAATCACTTTGCGAATACGGTCTTCGCGGCCAGGAACTGAAGGCGTCTGAGTGAGTGTCTGCAGGAGTTTCATGTGTGTGCCGGTTCAGAGAAAATTGGCTTCCTTGACTGTCGTCTTACGACAAAGAGTAAGGAATCGCACAGAACGAGCAAGGCACCTGAACACTACTCCAGGAATGGGTCAAAGCCCAATACAGATGCCGGGTTGGAATTTCCGGTGGCGCCTGTACCGCTGCCGGTGGCACCTGCGGCTTTATCAAGCAAGGACTTTGCGGAGTCAGGCAACATCTCAGCCGCTTTCTCACGGACGTAGTTCGAAGAAGACTGTGAACCCTGCTCCACTGTGGAAGCTGCTTTTTCTTTGGCCGTGTCTTTTGCTCTGTTCAGGGCTTCCTGAGCTCGGTTCTCCAATTGTGTCGTCACCTCTTCAAACATCGAGTCCGACTCTGTGGCCTTCGTGGTTGGCTTTGGAGTTGTTTTCGGAGCTGAAGTTTTTGGTGACGATGGTGAGCCTGTTGGAGACTGGCCAGCAATTCGTTCCCACATCTCATTAGCCTGGTCGGCCACGGTCTTTTCAGATTTAGACGATTTCGAAGTGGATGAACCTGTTGAAGAACCTGATCGTTTACGGGGTTCCTCTTCGAAATTGGCTGCTTCTTCGAACCCATCCAGAATCTCATCGGATGAGTAGCGAGATGGTGCTGGCGAAGCCGATCTCATTGAAGAACTGGATCGACCAGACGAATCTGGCTGAACAGGGTTCACCTTATCTTCAGCTTTGGCTTCACGAAATGGATCCGCCGGGGCTTTCGTTCGCGCATCCTGAGGAAACGGAATCCGGAACAGATCGTTGTCGGAGCCCTCTTTCTTGCCTGACTCAGCATCTGCATCGTCTGCTGGCAAGGCGGTGCCTTCATCGTCAGAGTTGGACGATTTCTTTGCCTTCGCACTGTTCAGGAAACCGCGAAGTTCGTCCAGTGTCGATGAGTCTTCGGTGACTCGATCAGCCAAAGTGGTGGCTACAGATTCTGAAATCAGGTCTCCGGAACCATGGGCCATCACAGCGCGAGCGACTTCAGGACGGTCAACCCATTGCGAAGGTGTCCAGTTGCGGATGTCGACGTAAGCCAGTCCCAATGACAGTTGCGGCGTGCGAGGAACAACCTGCAAACCGTCATGGGAATGAACGACGTGGTATTGCTGAGCGAAGAACATCGCCGACGCACCCAGCGCCGCACCGAACAGTAACGGCTTGGCCTTGCTCATCGGTTTACTTCCTGATCCACAGAGGCGGGAAAATGGCGGACGATATGCGGACTGCCGTTTCACAATGGCGGCAGGACGACGCAAACCTACCACGTGGGAGGGGCCGGCTTTGCTGAGTTCCGGGAATGGGAACAACAATTTGCCAGACGGGCGAAGAGCTGTCGGACAGGTCTTCGCAGATGGCAAAGAACGAAAGGTAGTCAACTCCGTTGCTGCTGGCCCGACCTACACAGGTTTCCGCAACGAATTGCTAAACTGCAGGGATTGGTTCAAGTTGACCGAGTTCAACGGAGTGGCCCGCGGTCCGGGAAGTCGCCGCGATGGGGCGAATTCGAGATCCTTCCCCTTGCACTTTGGGCAACATGAGGCGAGCATATGAGCCCCACCCTCCGCACGACCTGCCTGTAATTTCTGCTTTTTAGCGACTCAAGACGACGGGACTGTCTCTCCATGCAAGGAAGACTCTGTACCGGCCCGCTTCGGCGGCGCGAGTTCATGCGCATCGGGACGTTGGCTCTTGGTGGGCTGACTTTGCCCCAACTGCTCGCCCGACGTGCTCAGGCAGGGGCTGCGGTTGAACCCGATACCAGTGTGATTCTATTCTGGATGTGGGGCGGGCCGAGTCAGTTCGAAACCTGGGACATGAAGCCGGATGCTCCGGCGGAGATTCGAGGACCACTCAAGCCGATTCCAACCGTCGTCCCCGGAATGGATATTTGCGAATACATGCCGAAGCAGGCACAGCGCGCAGATCGCTTTTCGTTGATTCGTTCTCTGCATCATGAGATGTCTGCTCACAATGATGGCAGCATTGAAGTCCTGACGGGAAAGACTCCCAGCGTTCCCGATCCGACGTCGCAAGCCAGATCAGAGCATCCGGACTTTGGCATGATCGCAGCCTGGCGACGTGGCCTGCGGTCCGACGGGATTCCTCAGTATGTGGGATTGCAGAAAGCGCCCTTCATGACGAACCCCGGTTATCTGGGAGTGAGTCACCGAGCATTTGAAACGGGCGATCCATCGGTTACCAATTTTTCTCCGGGCAATCTGACGCTCGCGACCGGGATCGACAACAGCCGTCTGGATCATCGGCGATCTTTGGTGAATCAGTTTGACCGTATGCGCACGGACATCGATTGCCTTGAATCTCTGGGAGGAGTTGATCGGTTTCGTTCAGCGGCGTTCACGATGCTGACCAGCAATCGCGTGGTTGACGCGTTTGATATTTCCAAAGAGTCAACGGAGACTCGTGATCGTTATGGGCGACATCGCTGGGGGCAGAGTTGCTTGCTGGCCCGACGACTGGCTGAAGCTGGTTCTGCTGTCATCAACATTGACGCAACCGCGCCGAATGATACGACAAAAAACTTCAGCTGGGATGATCATGCCGGCGCGTTTCATCTGGACTATGCTCAGCGAGAACGCCTGCCCCAGATGGACGAAGCGCTCTGTGCTCTGATCGATGATATTTATGATCGCGGGCTGGACAAGAAGGTATTGCTAATTGCCTGTGGAGAATTCGGGCGGACTCCGAATGTGACTCACGCACCAAAGAATTTTTCGGACCAGATCGGTCTTGGACGCGATCATTGGCCACACGCTTTCAGCGCTCTGATTTCGGGCGGTGGGCTCAGAATGGGTCAGGTCGTTGGCGAAACGAATGCACGCGGTGAACATCCAGTGCGTGATCGTGTGACGCCGCAGGATCTTCTGGCCACGGTTTATGCTCATCTGGGGATAGATTTTTCTCAGTCCGTGAAGGATTTGTCGGGCCGCCCGATTCCCATTTTGCCGCATGGATCACCAATTGCTCAGTTGCTGTAGATGGGCTCAAAGTGTGCGAACTCTGGTTTGATTGCGCTGCGCTATTCTCCGAGAGGAGAGGTCTATGAAACTCACCGTTGTATTGCTGATACTTGCAGCCGGAATTCCCTGTTTTGCTGATGACGCCGCTGTCGACTACACGCGGGATGTGAAGCCGATCTTGCATGAGCGATGCTATTCGTGTCACGGAGCATTGAAGCAGGAAGGCGGACTGCGACTTGATACTGCGGAACTGGCCAGGAAAGGCGGCGACAACGGGGCTGCTGTTATCGCGAAAGATCTTGTCGGCAGTCCGATGATCTCGCGAATTACGGCGACCAATGAAAGTTTGCGCATGCCGCCGGAAGGGAAACCTCTGACTCCAGAGCAGATTGCTTTGATCACTCGCTGGATCGAATCAGGCGCCGAGTCACCAGCAAATGAAAAATCCGAAGAGGATCCTCTCCAGCACTGGGCCTACAAGAAGCCAGTTCGACCAGAATTGCCCGTTGTCGCAGGGAACCAGTCATCGAATCCGATTGATGCCTTCATTGCCGCGCAGCGAGAGACGAGGGGTGTTGTTCCGATGCCCCGCACGGACAAAGCGACTCTACTGCGGCGAGTTTATCTGGACTTGATTGGTGTGCCTCCATCCGCGGAAGAACTGCACGCATTTTTAAAGGATGAATCTCCGCAGGCTTATGAGAACGTCGTGGATAAACTGCTGTCTTCACCTCAGCACGGTGAACGCTGGGGACGACATTGGATGGACGTCTGGCGCTATAGCGATTGGTATGGCCGACGTTCCGTGCCGGATGTCATGAACAGTTATCCCATGGTCTGGCGCTGGCGAGACTGGATTGTTCGATCGATCAATGAGGACAAGCCGTATGACCAGATGATC
>CANHVD010000229.1 GCA_947463775.1 Planctomycetaceae bacterium
CGATCTCCCATGACAAGCGACTTCGGAATGCGGGTACAGAGCTGAAAGCATTTATCGAAGTCGCTGATGTGCTGGACGTGCATCGATGCCTCGGCCCGTCGTTTTTGCAATTGCCGCCGGACTTTTCTCCCGGCGAACGCGATGTCCTGGAAGACTTTCTGCGAGCCCTTCCGACGTACATGCCCTGGGCCGTTGAGGTTCGGCACTTCGACTGGTACGACTCTGGTGCTAACGAACTCTGGCTGGATGACCTGCTGCGAGAGCTTCGTATGGACAAAGTTCTGTTTGATAGCCGCTGTCTGTACTCAAAGCCGCCTGCGGATGACGTCGAAAAGGTCTCGCAGAGTCGCAAGCCGAAGACGCCAATTCGACAGACCGTCACTGGTGAACACCCTTTTCTTCGTATTGTTGGTCGGAACAACTTGAACGATGTGACACCGTGGATTGATGAGTGGGCTCCGGTTATCGCCGAGTGGATTCGTCAGGGCCTGAAGCCGTTCATTTTTACACACGCACCCGACGACAAATTCGCCCCCGAGTTTGCTCGCCGGATGCACAACGCGATTAGGCAGTACGGTGCCATCGTGCCCGAAATGCCTGCCTGGCCCGGAGAGGAAGCGGTGAAGAGTATGCGAAGTCAGAAAACATTGTTCTAATTGCTTCGCCAATCCACGACGGCAGTTTTGATGAAGGGCCGGCACGAATGCTGACGGAAGAGCAACAGAAGGAGATCGCCGCCACTGATTCTCAGCGTTTGCGATTGAGCATTTTCGCGGTCAGTATGGCGATGGCAATCATCCTTTATTTGATGGGCCAGCCGTTGTGGTGCAAATGTGGCGGTCTGTCCCCGTGGTCCTGGGATATCTGGTCGTCACACAATTCGCAGCACCTTGTGGATCCGTACTTTTTTACGCACGTGCTTCACGGTGTTGTCTTTTGCGGACTATTGTATTGGCTGCCAGGCAGGGTGTCGGAAGCGAGTCGTTTTCTGACGGCAGTCGTCCTGGAAGCAGGCTGGGAGATTCTGGAGAACTCACCGACCATCATCGAACGCTATCGAGCAGCCACAATCTCCAAAGATTACTTTGGTGATTCGATCATGAACTCTGCCGGCGACCTCATTGCCTGTATTGTCGGATACTTGCTGGCTCGCCGCCTGGGTTTTCGCAATTCGATCGTGTTCTTCCTGCTAACCGAGTTGATTCTTCTGCTTACGATCCGAGATTCGCTGCTGCTGAATGTCCTTATGCTTGTGTGGCCCGTCGAGGCGATCAAGTGGTGGCAGATGGGATGAACTGCTGCAGCTATTCAAAGAGTTTTTATCTGTGTGAAACTTCATTGCTACTTGCACAAGGAGAAAACGCAAACAGCCGATGTCAGCCGGTCAAACTTAGGACAGAATCGACCGGCTGTCATGAGCTATTCAGGAACTGCCTGTCGGCTCACGGTTAAGACAGCAACTGTCCTGATCAGGGGGCTCGGTTGCTTTCGGAAGAAGCCGGCTCGCTGGATCAGCGATTCGGACAGCTCAGGCTCGGCAGTCGGCTCGGGGGAAATCATGGCCAGGTGAAGCTGTTGTTTTTTCAGAATTCCCGAGAGCGCCATTGTTGTTACCGTCTGTTCCGGCGGACGTGAAAGAACGTGATCTTCGGTCAGCGGGATTTCATGGCGGTTCGGCAGCGCGTGAAGTTCAATCTGAGCGTCCGCTTCAATTTCTCCGTCTTCACGACGAGTCGTTCTGACGAAGATGCGAGTTCCTTCGATGGCCGATGATCGATATTGTTTCCCATCCGTACCTTTGTACAGAAATGGGACTTTCGATTCGTCCTGAACTTGTCCGACCTGTTCACAGAACACTGTGAGCTTTGGAGCCGTGATGACGTTGGACCGGCTGTCTCCCTGTGCGGCATCAATGAAATCAGCAAGCTGTTGATCAGAAAGCTCAATGAGTGCAGGGCCGCCGGTAATCTCCGGAGCCAGCTTGAGGCGCGTCTCAAACGACCGGATTTGCAAAGTCTTTCCAGCGGAATGAGGCTCCCAGCCTTCAAACGGAGGAGCCACGGGCGATTCGTCCAGCTGGATCACAGGCGGATCAAGTACTGCCTCTATGATTCGTTCGGATGCTGTCCATAGACGAATCGTGAATGAGAACTGCGGCTGCTCCAAATACACCGCATCATCAGCTTGTTCACTGACGTCGTTGGTGCTGACGGCGGCCTGGGGAACTGGGAACTGCGTATATCGTCGACTGCTTTGAGCAAACGCGGTGCTGGAGATGAAAAGAAGGACTGCAACGAGGCAACGGCACATTGAGATTTCTCCGACCGGGCTGACGGGATTCGGAACGTGACAGTCAGAACTCTGCTGCGCAAAAGAAAAGAGCGAGCTTCCGGGGGAAAGCTCGCCCTTTTCTGGAGGGGGGAGGTTCTTTTCGTAGTAATTCGTATCAGGCGGCTCGACGCTGTTCTGCAACAATCGCTGCAGGAACAACAGGTCGCTTGATGTTTGAACCGGGGCCGCCTCGTGGAGGGTAGCCGTATTCTCTGAGTTTCCCGGACAGAGTTCGCAGACCGATCTGCAGAATCTGAGCCGTCTTCTCACGGTTGCCGTTGCAGCGAGCGAACGTCGATTCGATCAGCTTGCGTTCCATTTCAGCCAGGGTCATACCGACACACTCGGCACCGTCTTCGATCGTGTCGTTCTGCAGCCATGGTCGCAGATCTTCAGCACCGATCATTTCCGTGACATCGACAGTGCAGCAGCGTTCAACAACGTTCTGCAGTTCACGAACATTGCCCGGCCACGGATGGCTTTCGAGAACTCGAATAGCTTCGGCGCTGACCTGTCGCGGCGGGCGACCTTCCTTCAGCGAGATCTGGCTGATGAAGTGTTCGACCAGAAGAGGGATATCGTTCGTGCGAACTCGCAGTGGTGGCGACTGCAGAGTAATTCCGCTGAGGTGCTGCAGCAGATCATCACGGAACCGGCCTTCCATGGCCAGTCGATTCAGGTCGCAGTGCGTTGCCGCAATGAACCGAATATTGGGTCCGTCCATCGTTCCGTGAAGTACCGCGGCGGCTCGCTGCTCCAGCAGTTGAGCCAGTCGTTTCTGGAATGGCAGAGCAACCGTGTCGACATTGTCGAGCAGGATCGAGCCGCCATCACCCATCTTCAGATAGCCGGGGAAGCCATCCGGAGTCGCATCACCAAAGAGCTGATGTTCCAGAGTTTCTACTGAGTGCAGGCTGCAGTCGATTCGCAGGAACGGCTTGCCAGCTCGGCGACTGCAGCGATGCAGGCCTTCGGCAATCAGAGTTGTTCCGCTGCCCGGTTCGCCACGAACCAGAACAGTGCGATCATCATCGGCTGCGATGCGGATGGATTCTCGCAGAGACTGCATGGCTGGCGTGCTGCCAACCAGATCCATCAGGTTACGATTGAGAAGCTGACGTCGCAGCTTTTCATTTTCGCGGATAAGTTCGCCGCGTTTTAGAGCGTTCAGCAGAGCTGCGCCGAAGCGAGATGCTGAATATGGGCGTTCCATCACTTCGCATTCGAAGGTTGGAACAGTTTCGCGTCCCCAGCGAGAATCCTCGCCGACGATGCAGATGACCTGAGCCGCTTTCGAGTGGCTGCGGATCGCTGCGTTGACTTCCTGAATTCGTGAGACCGTATCCGCATCATCAATAATGCAGCAGGCAAATTCCTGACGGCTCAAGTGAAACAGCATGGCATCCGGGCTGTCCGTTTCACAAACCTGCATTCCTCGCTTTCGGACGTCGTCGGCAAGCAGCTGACGAGCTCCTGGTCGAGGAGAGAACACCAGAACCGTGCGGTTTGGTGCTTCTGTAGGTTCGGGAGTTGCTGCCTGTGGAGTTGCAGGTGCAGCGGATGTTGGCTGGGGGAACCGCAGGATATGCGGCTCATGATGAGCGCCGTTCGGGAACTCGTTCATGATTTCCTCAATCTGAGATCAGAGGGGAGAGACAGAGGGGAGAGCGACGAGAGGGGACTGAATCGTTTCTGAAAATGACTGAATCCGGAAAGTGTGAGGCACCAACCAAAAAGTTCAGAGTCAGAAAACAGCTCAGTGGTCCGGAGTGAATCCGGAAAGATCGAGAGGAGAATTGAAAGGAGCACTTTGGATTCAGCTGGTGAATCCTCGTTGAGAGGCCGAGTGATATCGCCGGTCGGCCGAATGAGTCAACACGTGTTCTTCATGATTCTGAACAAAACTTTGCTGCATTCAAAAGAAATACTTGTTTTTGGCGTTAGAGGCGATCTGGAGAAACAAGAGCCCGGCATTTTTTGCCGATCACACGACGATTCGGCAATCGTTGCGGGGCGTGGCCTTTACGTGACGTGCCTAAGTTGCCGAATCAAGACTCCTCCTTAAACCTCAGGAAGAATTTCGCAGGGCCGAGGCCATTTGATGAAACGAGTTTCAGCAGCGTGGAGTACTTCTGCAGCTGTCGCACAAAGCTCAATAAAGATTCTTCGTTTTGAAATACTGAGCTATTGGTGTTGCCGAAGATTTTGTTCGCGTGAAGTTGAAGCGGTTGGCTTCATTGCTATCAACGAAAAAAGGGAGCACCAGTGACGAATGCTCCCTGCACGAGGGTTGAATCTATTGAATTCCAGTTCAGATTCTGAAGGAAGGCTCCTTCGCTTCTGCATCAATACTGGTTCGCAAATCTTTGAGGATCTTTGTTGAACATCGCCATGGTTTCACGTGATCGGAAAAGATAGAGACGATCGCGGTACCACAATGCGTAGTCCAGCATGCCTTGTTCTTCTTCACCACTGTTAACCAACAGGACAACGTCGCTGCCACCGGCGGCCGGAGCGTAACGAGAAGGGTCGGCTTCAAACGCGGTCCTGGCTTCTGCTGAAGAGAACGTATAAGTCTGGAGTCCAAAGGTTGCAGTGAATTGCGGATTCGTATCGATCAGTTCTCGACGGTCGCGAAGTTCCACAGGGCAGAACCCTTTGAAGCCCGCCTGGCCAGATCGCGACTGGATCTGTCGCTGCTGATGAGAGCGTCGATCCTGTTCAGCGATCTGCTGTAGTCGCTCCGCATCTACACTCCTGAGAGGGGCACCAGAAGCTTCAGCAGCAACCGGTGGAGTAGATTCCTGCTGTTCCGGAATGTTTACGAGAGGTGCAGTTCCTTTCGCATCGGCTGCATCCTGAGCATCCAACTCGGGAAAGTCGATGTCAGGAGCTGTCGTGATTTCCGTATCCGCAGTTTCTACAGCATCATCAACAGTGGGCAAATCGATCGCGGGAAGGCTTTGTCCAAACTCTTCCACCGGTGCGATGGCATTTCCCAGTGCCTCTGCCGTCTCAGCAGCCGCTCCGGCAGCGGGGAGTGCTTTTTTCACAATAGTCTTTGCCGAGTCAGCGCTGAACATCTCTTCGTCGGACGTGTTGAGTCGAATACCTGTCAAAGGATTCTTCGACTTGGCTTCTTTTGCCAGCTCCTTCGCTTCTTCCACGAACGGGTTTTCTGCCAAAGAATTCGCCGCCGCTGCAGAGGCTGTTGCTGACTTTTCCACGACTGTAGTAGTCGCTGCTTCGGCAGCCTGAACAGTCTCTTCCAGCTTCGGAGTTGCCAGCGAATCAAGATCCAGAGAATCATTGGCGTCCGCGGCCAATTCGGATTCGCTGAACGGATCCACGAAGCCATCCTCATTCGGTTTCGCAGGAGCCTTGGGCTCAGCCATCGCAGGCTTGGGATTCGGAACTGACTGAGCTGTGGCAGGTGACTTAACCTGAGGTATGGTTGTCTGCACCTCGTTCAGATTCTTTTTCACAGACGGCATGAACGCAGGTGCGGTGCCGGGCTGAATAAACTGCTGAGCACTCGCGACCGGTTGAGGCGGTGCAGATGCTCGTGGGTTGCGAGGTGATGAACTCGCCGCGACCGGTACCGCAGGGACCGGTTGCGAGGGCTGGCTGGCCGCTCGAACCTGTCCATTGGTTGCAGTGGCCTGGGCAGTTCGAACTGGCACCGACTTTGTTGGAGCATTGCTCTGAGGGGCCGTGTTTTTGACTTGCGACTGACTTCCGACGGCGGGGCGAGCATTTGCCGCAGGCACAGGTCGACTCTGGCTTGCGAGATGGCTTTGCATGCCGTTCTGCGCCGCGTTTTGTTTCCCGTTCTGCATCGTCTGAACGCCCGATGGACGATTCTGCATGGCTGCTGGCTGCCCCTGAGGCTTCGGAGCCTGAGCAACGCTGGATCCGCCTGAAGGAGGAGCCGGTGGTGGTTCTACATAGCCGGGTGGAACTGGTGGAACCACAGCAGCATCGGCGGCTTTCTTGTTCTGGCCGGTAATGCCGCCCATAAACTTCTGCAGGAAGTTTTTCTTTGCTGGCTGCTGTGCTTTCGCAGGGGCTTTCGTTGATGCTTGCTGCATACCCGCCTGAGGCGATGAATTCTTCTGAGCAGAAGTTGGCTGCGAGTAGCTCTGAGGTTTGCCGGTCTGCTGGCCCCCTGGTCGCTGAGTTGGCCGGACATTATTCATCTGCTGCCCCTGAGCATTCGGCAGATCTCGAGGATTCATCGAGGGCATCGGCTGGCCACTCTCCTCGAACATCTTCTTCAGTTCTGCAGTCACAGCAGGATTGGCCTGAGCTGGCTGTCCCTGCTGAGCCGGCTGATACTGAACTCGCTGAATCCCGGAAGTCGATGGCGAAACGGTGATTTCGAATCCGAGGGCTTGAGATTCCAGTGTGGCTAACAGCGACGCTGTTGAAACAGCCGCAGTCAGAAGTGAGCGGCGAACAAGTCTGCGTGTTTTCATGAGATCCATCCCTGTCTCAACGTTGGCCGGTTCAGATCAACGACCCAAACCAGACTTTGCTTTCATGACGAATGAGTGGCTCGTCCGGAATTGCTCCAGCCAATCAGCCACCGCTTTGTCTATCGACGGTTCCGAAAAGTCAGGTCGTTCCAGTTGGTCCGGTTTTGATGACGTTAGGACAGACAGGATGGCTACGACACTTACAACCAGAATCATCCGTAGACTTGATGCAAGCCTCCTCTTTTCACACAGTGTGCAGATGTTCGTGCAAGTGAGGGATGTGTTCGGCAGCCTCTGCCGGTCTTCAAGGTGAATAGATCACGATGACTCAGGAAAAAGTAGTTCGAGCCGGTGAAACAGCTTCAGTCAGTGGTTCCACGGTCTTTGTTAGAGTTGACACATCGCCGGAAAACTCGGGAAAACGATGGCTTCGACGCATTGTTCTTAGCCTTCTGCTGGTTTCAATAATCCTGAACCTGTGGTTCATTCTGGACCCGCTGTCGTATTCGCCTCGAGGGATTCCTGAGCAACATTTCTCTGGCGACAGTGGTGCCAAAGATCGTATTGCGATTATCAACTTCGAAGGCACGATCAGTCCGCCCTTTACCGAACGCTGGCTGAAACAGATCAAACGCGCGACGGAAGATGAGACGATCAAAGGCGTTGTGATGGTGATCGATAGCCCAGGTGGATTTGTGGCCGATAGCCATCAATTGCTGCGGAAGATCCAGGAGCTGTCCAAAGCCAAACCTGTCTACGTAGCCATGAAACGCATCGCGGCTTCAGGAGGTTACTACATCTCTATGGGGATCGGCGAACAGGGCCGAATCTTCGCCGAGCCCACGACATGGACTGGATCCATCGGAGTCATCATTCCACGATACAACGCTACAGAGCTTGTCCAGAAGATTGGCGTCAAATCAGAACCACTTGTGACCGGGCCACTGAAGGATACGCTCAACCCGTTTCGTGACATGACGGAGCAGGAGACACAAGTCTGGGGAGCCATCATGCAGGATGCGTTTGATCGTTTTGTTTCTGTGATCGATGCCGGCCGCAGCCAGCTTGATGATGCCGCGATTCGCAAGCTTGCGACCGGTCAGATCTACACGGCCAATCAGGCTCTTGAGAATCATCTGGTCGATGAGATCGGCTATACAGAAGATGCTGTTGCCGCCTTGGCGAAGCAACTGCAACTCACCAGCTATGATGCTTTCGAGTATCGCTCAACGCCGGGCCTTGTCGACGCTCTAATCGGTTCAAAGGTTTCTGCCGCAGATGCTATCGCTGATCAAATCCTTCAGGCCAGCGTGCCGAGAGCGATGTACTACGCGAGCTGGAATCCGTGGGTGCCTGTTCAATAAAAAACGTTTTTCGAAGTTGAGCGATCCGTCGAATCACTCATCCTTCATCACTCTCTGCAGGCGTTCGATCAGTTCCTGACGGGCTCGAAAAATCCGACTGCGGACGGTGCCGAGCGGGATGTCGAGAATTTCGCCGATCTCTTCATAGGAGAAACCATCGATCTCTTTAAGAACCAGCGGCTGGCGAAA
>CANHVD010000230.1 GCA_947463775.1 Planctomycetaceae bacterium
GATTTCATGGCACGGCGGCGTATTTTGTCAAGATGGGACAGCCTGTAGGGTGTGACAAGTTCGCCCTAGCGACCGCAGGCACACCAGTTGGCAGCAAAAATGGTGTGCCCGCGCTCCGCTTGTCACACCTACAAAACACTCAGATTCAATAAGTGCGTTGCCGTGGATTTCATGACACCAGCAAATGCACTCAGAGCAGACTTTGGATCATGCTCCTCCGGACTACTGCAGCCCGCTGCCGGTTTTCACTTCACAACCGCCTATGGATAACCGTTTCCAGCGGGGCTTCAGGCCCGAGTTTCGGCAGCAGGCTGCCTGCACCAAAGCGGCAGCAGGCTGCCGCAGTCCACGAGAGTGTTTGCCTTTTCGGAAGAACGACTCACAATGTGTAGCGATCCGGATGCGTCGCTGGCATGGCAAATACGAAACAAACTGAACCGTCCATGGTCTCACATTGACCATCAAGAAATGAATCGGAATAACTCATGAGTACCCCGGAAGATGGCGAGCCGAGAACAGAAAGCGTCGTCGAGGTGCGTTATGAGTTTACGCCAATTCTGGCAGATATTCTGAGTCACCTGAAATGTTCGTTGATGGTGACCACGTATCAGGCGGGGAAACTGCTGGTTCTGGGCGTCCACAATGGGGCCTTAAAGATTTCATTCTCTAACTACGATCAGCCGATGGGGCTGGCCGTTGATGGCGATCGCCTTGCCATCGGCACTCGCAAACAGATGAATTTTCTCGCAGGCAATCGTGATGTCGCCAGGTCGGTGGATCCAGCAGACACGTGGGACGTGTGCTATGTTCCGCGGACTTCGACGTGGACCGGCAGTATCCATGGGCATGACCTGGCGTGGGGAACGGAAGGCCTGTGGGTCGTGAATACTCTGTTCTCCTGCCTGTCGACTCTGCATGAACAGTACAGTTTTATTCCCCGCTGGAAACCTCGATTCATCAGCCAGTTAATCGATCAGGACCGTTGTCATCTGAATGGCCTGGCGTTGGTTGATGGCCGTCCGGGTTTTGTGACAGCGATGGCAGAATCCGATACGGCGGCAGGCTGGCGTCCGACCAAGGCGACCAGCGGGGTTGTCATGCATGTGGATTCCGGTGAAACGATTGCTCGCGGATTCGCGATGCCGCATTCACCACGATGGTACAACGGCAAATTGTGGGTTCTGGATTCTGGCCGAGGCGCGCTCGGGACTATTGATCCTGCCACAGGGCAGTTTACAACCGTTGAAACATTTCCCGGATATACTCGAGGACTCAGTTTCGCTGGCCAGTTTGCGTTCGTTGGACTGTCGAAGATACGTGAAACGTCCGTCTTTGGCGGAGTTCCAATTGCTGAACGCCGCAATGAATTAAAATGCGGCGTGGGCGTCGTGGATCTCATCACAGGGCGAACGGTCGCGGTGTTTCAGTTTCTGTCGGGTGTGACAGAGATTTTTGCCGTCGAAGCCGCTGAAGGCGCGGCTTGTCCGTATGTGGCCGGGGCCAGTTCCGAGGGCAAAGAACACGACGTCTGGATCGTGCCACAGCCGGGATCAGTGCCTCCTATTACAGCGGGGCTTCCATGGTTTGTTTCAGAAAAGTCAGCAGTGGTGGATACTGCTCGAACGGCTTCTCCCGTTGCTGGTTCTCAACGACCGACGGAACCGCAACCGTTGAGTCTCGAAGACTGGTTGGCTCTGAATCCAAAGGACGCCGCCAGTTGGATCACGCTTGGTAATCTTCGGCAGGAACAAAATCGTCAGCCGGATGCTCTGTTGTGCTATGAGCGAGCAGTCGAGGCTGATCCTCGCATGTCCGCCGCACGGCAGAATTTCGGATATCTGTTGTTTAATCAGGGCTTCCCGGAGAAGGCTCGCGATGTCTACCGCGAACTTTTGGCCATCGATCCTTCTCCGATGAACCGACTGCTTGCGACTTCGGTCCTGCCGGTCGTGTATCAATCGCGGGAAGACCTGCAGCATTGGCGTCTGGAACAGCATTCAGCTCTTGAGACGATGGCCGCAGAAGGCGCCTCTGTCGACGCCACATCGCAGCTTGTCCCGACCGCTTTCTTCTGGGCCTATCAGGGATTGAATGATCGCCAGGCCATGGCATTGCGGGGACGAGTTATTCAGGGCTCAACGGAAGCGAATTTGCAAAGCATCGGGAATGAGCGACCGAACGGAGAATCGGCAGACCGGCGAACTCGCGTTGGGTTTCTGTCTGCCTACTTCCGCAATCATACGATCGGTCGCCTGAATATCGGCAGGATCGAGAAACTGGACCGATCCAGATTCCATGTGACGGTTTGCGCAGCGTCAAGTGCTGACGACGAATTCAGCCGACGGTTTCAAAACGGATCGGATGAGTACGTCGTGATTCCTCGCGACGTTAAAGCGGCGATCGCCAGGCTGCGACAATTGAAGCTGGATGTTTTGTTGTTTGCCGACGTCGGGATGGATGCGTTGTGTTCAACACTGGCATTCTCGCGAATGGCTCCGGTTCAGTGTGTGACATGGGGACATCCGGAAACGACAGGTAGCCCGACGATGGACTATTTTCTGTCGAGCGAACTTCTGGACGAGCAAGCTGCTCAGGAACACTACACTGAAACGCTCGTGCGAATGCCACTAACCGGGACGTATTACGAGCGTCCACAGACGCCTGCCAATCCGGAATCTATTCGCCGACTGCCAGGACTCGAGGGCTCGGGACCAATTTATGGCTGCCCGCAGTCGTTGTTCAAGTTTCATCCTGACGATGACATCGTGCTCCGAGGAATCCTGAAAGCCGATCCTCAGGGCCGCATTGTTGTTATTGAAGGTCGAGTTCCAGAGTGGACGAAACGACTGCGCTCGCGCTGGCAAAAGACACTGGCAGACGTGCACGATCGAATCGTATTCTTACCCGCGATTGCGAACGATGACTATCTGCGACTGCTGCGGATCTGTGACGTGATTTTGGATCCTCTGCATTTCGGCGGCGGCAACAGCAGCTACGAAGCTCTGGCGATGGGAACTCCTGTGATCACGCTGCCCAGTTCATTTCTACGAGGCCGCATCACGGCTGGCCTCTACCGCAAGATGCAGATGACTGATTGCATTGTCAAAACCACCGACGAATATATTGCACTAGCCGTGCGGCTGGCCAAAGATCACGCATTCGGGCAGATGATTCGCGCTCGGATTACGGCTCAATCAGCAGTTCTGTTCGATGATCCGGCAGAAGTCCGAAGCATTGAGGATGCCCTGCTGAGCTGCGTGGAAAATCGGAGCCAAAAATAATCCAGCGCAGGCCGAGCCTGGAAATGCCCGTCGACGGAGCGACGGGTGTACCGTACACCGATGACTCACCGAACGGAATTACTTCGCAATCAACGGGCCCCTGAATAATGCAGGCATTCATTGAAGTCATCTTTAAAATCATTTTCGAAGTCGTATTTGAAATCGGACTTCGCCTGCCCGGCGCGCTGATTTGTAAATGCCTGCTGCCGCACTCTGACATTGCGTTCGATAGTTTCCGGGTGATCCTTGCTGGAGCGATCTTCTGGTCGATCATTATCTTTGCGGGCTGGATGATTTTTGGTTAGTGGCGAAGGTCGATATCTCTCAACTACTTTGCATTCTGCACAACGTCCATCCGCTGATCAACTTTTGCCACCTGAACAGCTTGTGTGGTACCATCCGGCCAGCGGATCGTGACGTCTTTCACTGAGTCGATTTTGCCGAGTCCAAATGTGACAGGGAGTTCGACCTGCGACTGATAACTACGAGTCGGCATGACCAGACGAGTCAGTACGGTTCCATCCAGCAACGTGACTTTCACTTCGGCTCCAATCGCATCGCGATTGCAGGTTGTCCCCTGCAGTTTGAACTGCAGCCAGTGATGTCCGGACTTCTGATCATTACGAAGTAATCGAGGCCGCCCACCTGAACTGAACAACACGAGATCCAGATCTCCATCACGATCGATGTCGGCCATCGTGGCTCCTCGCCCCACCATTCGCTTCTGGAAGTCTGCTCCGGTCTTTGCTTCGGACAGCATGACAAACTCGTTATCGAACTCGGTGCCGCAATTCCAGATCAAGTGTGGAGGTTGCTCATAATGCTGACTGGCCTGAACGACCTGGATGTCTTCTTCCAGATGCCCGTTGTTTTCAAACAGGTCCAGTCGACCGTCAAGGTCTGCATCCAGAAACAGCACGCCGAACTTCAGGTCCGTTCTAGTCACTGGGCCGATGCCGTTGGAGACTGCTTCATCGCGAAAAACCGGAACCTCGGACCCCGGAGTCTGACACACGTACAAGGCTGTCATTTCCGTCGCAAAGTTCCCGATCGCGATTCCTATTGCATCTGTATTTCGAAAGCAACCCGTATCAATCCCCATCGCTCCACGAGCCAGTCCTGCATTGTCGAAGGCCACCCCCGCGGTTGCGGCCGACTCCAGAAACGTGCCGTCGGCCTGGCTAACAAACAACAAGTTCTGGACCGTGTCATTGGCCACGATAATGTCCAGTCGCCCGTCGGCGTTCACATCGCAGAAAGTGGTTCCCAGTGACTTTGAAGCAGGGACCTTTGTATTTGGATCGCGAACCTGAACCCCGGCCTGTTCCGAGATATCCGTAAAGCGACCTTCTCCATCATTGCGATACAAATAAGGCAACGCTCCCGTAAAATCTGTGGGGCGACCATACGCTCGTAGAGTTCCATTCAGAGTGAACTCCATGGACAGATCCTGTTCGCGCGACCACTGAATGTAGTTAGCGACAAACAAGTCCAGGTCGCCATCGTTGTCGTAGTCGAACCAACCGCAACTGGTGCTCCACTCGGTCTCACTGCCGCCGACACCGGCGCCAGAAGTGATGTCTGAAAACTTGCCAGCACCGTCATTGCGAAACAGGTGGTTCAGTCCAAGGCAACTGACGAACACATCGACATCATTGTCGTTATCAAAATCTCCACAGGCCACACCATTGCCGTACATCCCGACATCCAGTCCCGAACCTGCCGTCACATTGGTGAATTTCCCTGTTCCATCATTGGCATAAAGTGCGGACGTCGGAAGATTCTCCGGTTGCTGTTTGGCCCAGGGCCAGACGTTGGAATTGATGCACAGCAAGTCCTGATCGCCGTCATTGTCGAAGTCGAAAAACGCTCCTCCGCCGCCCATGGTTTCAGGAAGCAGCTTTTCCCCGTCAGCACCATTTTCATGAACGAAATCGACACCAGCCTCGTCAGTGATCTCCGTGAAGAGTACTTCGGGGATCTCAAGAGTCGGTTTGACTCGCTCCGTGGGTAACTCCGTCGGTCCTGCCTTTTCGACGACAACTTCCGGCGGCTTTTTCGTCAGCAGCCAGATCAATACACCTGCTGCCACCAGCGTGAGAAACACCCCAAACGACCATTTGATCGCCGAACCAACGACTTCGTCATTCTGTGTTTCTTCGGACTCATTTTCAGTCGACTGATTCATGTCTGGTTCATTCTCGAGTGTAAAATCGGTGAGAAGTAGATTCTTCGAATCTCCGAGCAGGCCAATCCGCAATGTCATCTTTTCACGGTGGGCTAACGCCCTGCCGCTCGCCGATGTCAACGCCTCTATTCTTCAGCTTGAACAGTCGCTGGTTCTGTTTTCTGTTTCCTCTGCAGATCATAAATCACCAAAGCTTCCGAAGCGAAATCCGCCGCGGGATACTTCTGGCGGGCTTTACTGACCGCTTCACCTCGAGCCGTGTCGTCGATCTTGTACTTCTCATGCAGTTTCTGATGCTCAGCGGCTTTCTCTTTGTCATTCAACTGAGCATACAACTGGCTCAGGTTGTAATGGGCGTCGACGTTCTCCGAATCGATGGCCAGAGTCTTCTGGAAGATCTCCACCGCCTCTTTGAGTCTCGTCGCTCGTTCCTCTGTTCGCGATTCACCGCGAATCTGTAAGGCTCGATCGAACACCGTCTGTCCCAACAGATTGATGACTTCGTAGTCTTTACTGAAATCAAACTTCTTCTTGATCGTTTCCTCTGTGCGATACTCCAGTACCTGACGGAAATTCGCCTCCGCCTGTTCCAGAGCGCCTTGCTGACGGTTGATCACACCACTCAGCCATGCCATCGTCCACGGCGGCGCAGGAGGATCTTTATGAGCTGCCGCACGCTGCACGGCAGCGGCTGCTGCGTCCAACTGCCCCGGCCCCGCTTCTGCGACCAGCACTCGAGCAAGATTCAACGGCCCATCGAAACGACCAAGTTCTTCCACTTTCGTGAAGGCTTCCGTCGCCTGCTTCAGCTCGGCCTTGCCCTTCAGAAACATCCCGATCCCATAATCATTCCAGCGTTGCCATTCGGGAATTTCTCGTTTCGGATTTGTGACTTCAGCCGCGACACCTTCAACAGGGAACGTCACTTCGTCTTCGGCCAGGACCAGAATCGGAAGTTCGTTGCGATACTTCTCACCCTCCTTGTGGCCACGAATTGGTCGGCCGAGTTCCTTAGTCTTGCGATCCACAAAATCCATGTAGATCGAATCAAACTTGCGATAAAGCAAACGGACGCGAGCCTTCACCGGCGACTTGACTTCGTTCGGCATCGTGAAGCTGTAATGCACGGTCTGCCCGGCTCCTGGCGGAATCTGATGCACGTACAACGGCACGAAAATATCCTGAGCATTCCGGCGATCAATCCGGTTGCCGTGTCGATCCAACATAAAATTGTTCACGAAGTGCGACCACGGATCGACGCTGTTATCTTCCTCCATCATGCCGCTCGCACCGATCTGCTGATCGCCGGCGTTGACGGACACCTCCAGCCAGATCTCATTGGAATCCGTCGTTCCCTGAGTAAAGTGGTGGCCCATTTTGACCGTGCGTATCACCGTCTCCAGCAGATATCGATTGCCCGGCTTGAGTGTTGGCACATTTGGCCGCAGAGGAGCTGTTAGCTGACCTTCGATCGTGCCGCCCTCGCGAACGCCAAACAGGTCAACTCGCATCGTTCCTTTCAGAAACTCATCGTGAGCCTTGATGGCGTCATCATTGTTTGTCAGCCAGTTCAGGCCGGAATTCGCTGATGGGAAAACGTGATTGTGAGTTTTGAGCTTTCCGGATTCATCATAGAACTTCGCACCGAAGTCCGCCGATTCCTCCAGCGGCATGTGGCAGCCATTGCAGTCGACCTGAGCTTTTTCCGGATAGTAGAAACTGCGTGCCCCGTGACCTGACACACCGCTCAGCAACCAACTGTCGTAATGATTCTGACCTCGCAGCCAATCCTTGTAATGGTTCAGCGTGAACGGCAGATTCACCTTGTGACAGGTGCCACAAAACTCCGCCGATTTGTGCAGTGGCTTTAGGAAGGTTTTCTTGTGAAACGACGGCTTGGCTTTCACAAGCTGATTATTGATCCACTGCAGAACCGTGTTGTCGCTCTTCGCAAACGGATAGTGAATCGGCTCTTCGATTGTGTAGTCTGCGTTGCCAACATTGCTGTTCACATTCGTAATTGCATGGCAGACTGTGCAGGAAATCCCGGACTGCGATGTGGGATGATTCAGCATGTCGAACTTCGGATCATCGAAGGCTCCGCTGAAGAACGGAACCGGGTCATGACAGCCTGCGCAGAAGCGTGAGCCCTGAACGTTGCCATCTCGCTTGAGTGAAACTTCGCGAGTTTCCGCGACACTGGCCAGATACGCCGGGTTATTGAAAGAGCTGAAGCGATGAGCACTCTTCGCCCAGTCGTCATGCGCACCCTTATGGCACTTCAGACAGTAATCATTCATATCCAGCGTTTCCGCGCTGATGAAGTTTCCGGTCGCAGTCCGAGCAAGTGACGGCTCAAAGTACTTCGTGCCTTCCTTCGGTCCCACGACGTTCCATTCACGCGGATCCTGTGCCTGCCACCAGATCATTCCCAGCGCCGCAGCCGCCGCAAGTCCCGCCCAGATCAAGCCTTGTTTCCATCGCATCTTTGGCCCGACCAGACGATGCATCCAGTACAGCCAACCGCCAACCATCGGCGTGATGATATGAGCCCAGTAAACGGCTGAACGGGCCGCAGGGCTCTTGAGATCAATCAGGCCTTCGATACGCAGCAGCAGAAAGCCGGAAATCAACACGACGATACAAACCCCGAACAACGCGTAGCCAATCATCACGGTGCGGCGAATCTTGCGATCTTTTGTGTTCAGCATGTGAATCACGCCAAACACCAGAAAAGGCACAACGATCAGCAGCCCCAGCACGCTGTGCAGCAGAAACATCCACGAATAGAACAGATCCTCATAAGTCTGCGACGTCCACCACTGCAGAAACGTCACGCCGCCCAGATAGGCACTGTTCGCAC
>CANHVD010000231.1 GCA_947463775.1 Planctomycetaceae bacterium
CGGGTCGCACAAAGTGGCGGTGACCTGGGTTGGACCTCCAAGCACAAATCCCAACGAAGGTATGACGGAGTTTACGTCGCCGCCACCTCCGAAGGTGAAGCTTGATCCGAAGTACTCCGACCCGGAGACATCCGGTTTGGTGCTGGAAGTTCCCGAATCAGGTTCTGCCGAATTGAAGGTCGAACTGCCCTGAACCGTCGAGTCCGGTCGAATGCGGCCATGTTGGGAATGTCAGAATTTCGCCACTGGAGACGTTTGATGCTCTGCAGGCCACCGATGAGTTGTCTCCGCTGTCCGATACAGCGAGTTTTCGCTGCGATTGCGTTGCTTTCTTTTGGTGCTGGACTCTCAGCTCAGGAGCAAACACTGAGAGTTCTCTGTTACAACATTCACCATGGAGAAGGTGTTGATGGCAAAGTGGATCTGATCCGACAGGCCGAAGTGATCAATTCGTGTTCACCGGATCTGGTTGCTCTGCAGGAGGTCGATGACAAGACAGAACGAACCGGTCGAATTGACCAGACGGCTCGTCTTGCGGAACTTACAGGGCTCAACGGGCGGTTTGTTCATCAGCTCGATTTTGAAGGTGGCCGGTATGGTCAGGCGATTCTGTCAAAGTTCCCGATCTCTGAGGTGACTCTTCATTGGTTGCCCGGAATGCCTGATCGAGAACGTCGGATCGCCGGGGCCGTGGTTGTTCAGGTCAACGATCTGAAGCTGACTTTTGTTACGACCCATCTTCATCACAACAACGAATCTTTTCGCCAACAGCAATCCTCGCAGCTGAATCAGGTCTTTGCAAAGCATGCTGAGACGCTCGGCTTGCCGATGATTCTTGCCGGTGATTTGAATGCAACTCCCGACAGTCAGCCGTTAAGAACACTGCGAGAAGAATGGCAGTCGGCGACCGAAGGTCAGGCGGACATGCTGACATTTCCAGCGGTCAAGCCGGAGCGACAACTCGACTACATCCTTACTCGCCCCAAGGGTCGAATTGCTGTTCGATCTGTGAAAGTGATCAACGAGCATGTGGCGTCAGATCATTGTCCTTTGTTTGCTGAAGTGGCTATTCAGTAACATACTTTCCAGCAATGACATATCCCCGGCACGACGCCGCCAAGTGAGGCAATTCGCTCTTGCGCCGAGTATCCTTCCCGGCCGAAACAGTCCACTTCCAAATCCATCCGCGACTAACCCTTCGAGCCGATTACCATTTACCTGGAGTCTTTTACTCTGCCATTGCTGCAAGCCATCGAGTGAGGTGCTGCCGGTTTCAGGGATAGGTGAATCTCTTATTCTGAGCCACAGAAAGGACCTTGAAGATGGCTCGGAAGAAAGCAGTCTCGAAGTCGAAGGACACGCGTCGGCGTTACACGGATGAGTTCAAGGAAGAGGCCGTGCAGACAATGCGGGAGGACGTTCCGGGATATCATCACGCCTCAACGGAGGTTTACAAAACCATCTGGCAACGTTGAGACAGCCTGATACCACCCTCAATCATGGTTAAATTCGAGCCCGAAAACACCGACAGCCGCAGCCCCTGCCAGCGTAAGACGTTAGACAAGGATTGCGGCTGTCTGAGTGCAATTGATAAAGCGGAGAGACAGGGATTCGAACCCTGGGTACCCTTGCGGGTACTCCGGTTTTCAAGACCGGTGCGATCGGCCGCTCTGCCATCTCTCCGGGGCGGATGCTATTGAGATCTTCAAGGACTGTCAACGTCCCGGTGTTCGAACAGACACAAAGTCCGACGACTGGTTCCGTTCGAATCGATTCGATCGGCACAGACCATGAAAAAAGCGGAAGTCAAGGGACTTCCGCTCTGTTTCAGCAGAGACTGCTCCGGATCCAAAAACTACGCGGCACGGCGCTGGAGCTGGGCAACGGCCTTCGGGAAGACAAGGTTGGACTGGCGACCCAAAGCCATACAAATGCCTTCCACAACTCGCTCCAAATGAGAGGCCGGGAGTTCTGTGTAAATAGGCAGTGACATGACTTCCGCACAAGCTCGCTCAGCTTCAGGCAGATCGCCGGGCTGGTAACCGAGATATGCAAAGCATTTCTGTAGATGCAGCGGAATCGGATAATAGACGGCGCAGCCGATCTGTTTTTCCTTCAGAGACTTCATAATCTTCTCACGCTGTCCGCCCACAACTCGTGTGGTGAACTGATTGAAGACGTGACGACGATCCGGCAGGATGGTCGGTACTTTGACAACGTCGGAGAGACCATTGGCTTCGATCAACTCGCAATATCGTTCTGCATTGCGAGCACGACCTTCGGTCCACGCATCCAGATGACGCAGCTTGACGCGTAGAACCGCTGCCTGCAGTGCGTCCAGACGACTGTTGAACCCAACTTCCACGTGGTTGTAACCCCCGAGGTCGCCGTGAACTCGCAGTCGCTTCAGGCGTGCAGCAATTTCGGGGTCATCAGTTGTCATGATCCCGCCGTCGCCAGCTCCACCAAGATTCTTGGTCGGGAAGAAGCTAAAGCATCCGATTGTGCCCAGAACACCCGTCCGGCGTCCTCGGTACTCGGCACCAATTGCCTGAGCTGAGTCTTCGATGATTGGAATATCGTGAGCAGCCGACATTCTCCACAGTGGCTCCATCTCAGCACATTGGCCGAAGATGTGAACCGGCATAATTGCTGCCGTGCGAGATGTGATGGCCTGTTCAACCTTCTCTGGATCGAGGTTGAAGCTGTGAGGTTCGATGTCAACCAGAACCGGGATCGCCCCGATTCGGTGAATCGCACCGGCTGATGCAAAGAATGTAAACGGGCTGGTGATGACTTCATCACCTGGCTTCACGCCGGCGGCCAGCAGAGCCAGAATCAGTGCATCGGTTCCGGAGGCACAGCCGATGGCAAACTGAGAGTCGCAATAAGTGGCGATCTCGGTTTCCAATGCTGCGACTTCGTCACCCAGAATAAACGTCTGCGACTCGAAGCAGCGATCCACTGCACTCTTCACTTCTTCCTTGATGGTCTGGTATTGAGCCACCAAGTCAATGAAGGGTACGGGTTCGCAGCTTTCTGTCGACGCTGCTCGTGGATGAATTACGGACATGAGCGACTCCATTCGCTTCTGATTGCCAGACGTTCGGGTATTTGCCCGAATTGAGGCCGGAAGTTAGAACCTCAAACGGGGCGTGTCAAGATGAAGGGACCGGCAAAGAATGCCGGTAAATGCTTGTCGAGGTGGAACTTACGACGTTCCAGTCGGCCGTGACACACTTCCTCGTTATCGGTCTTAACAGAAGTAGAGTTTGGATCGATTACACAGAATTTTCAGGGACGGGAACAGTGAACGTTTTGAAACGGCCTAAAGTCGCTCCCTAGAGCATGAGTCATGCCCTGGCAAAATGCTGCCGGAAGTCTCCCATAAGACCAAATCGTCAGGTTTTTTGAAGGCTCACGCGATCAAGCGGCACCAGGCGGCGAGAAAATATCAGCCGCGCGGCCTATGATCCGATATTAACTCAAACACCCCGCCGCGATTGAGATGAGCCCCTACTGACTTCTCCAAGCCGAGAATTCAGGCTCTGAATGTCCCCAATGTTCAGCTTCGGGAACCTCTGGATTCCAACCCGAAGTCACGCTCGGCCTGGGAATAACTCCAGCAGAAAATTTTTAATTTAGTGAGAGATTGACATGCCATTTGTTCAGCCAATTCTACCTGCAGACGCTCCGGAGAAGGTCGCTCAGGTCTATGACCGCATTCGCGAAGTCCTGCAGATTACGGAAATCCCTGAGGTCTTCCAGTATATTGCGACAGTCCCGGCGTTCCTGCATGACTTCTTTATGAACTTTCGCAAGTTCGTTTTGACCGAAGGGAAGCTCAGTGAAAAACGCAAACTGTTGATTGCGTTTGCCGTCGCGGGACAGGCAGGCAGCAGACGCTGGATGGATTATCTGGAGACATTTGCCGCCCAGAAAGGGATCACCAGGGAGGAGATCCAGGAAGCGCTGGCAATTGGAGCAACAAACTCCATGTACAACGTGCTGTTTAAATTCCGCGACATTAGTGGAACGGATGTGTTTAACGGCATGAGTGTAGGGCTGAGAGCACACACATTTCAGTCGACATCACTGGATGATCACACGGTAGAGCTGATCAATCTGTCGCTGAGCGATATCAACGGTTGCAAGCCCTGCACCGCAGCGCATGTAGAGAAGGCTCGTCAGCAGGGTCTGGCTGATGAAGCGATCTATGAAGGTATCCAGTGTGCAGCAACGATGATTGCGGGAACGCAGTTTCTACGATCCATCGATGCGGCTTAATACTGTTTAAAAAACTTCACGATCAAAGCGGGTGCTTCGGGTGGAAACTTGTGCCCCTGGGATGTCACAAACGTGATGACCGGGGCACTAATCTTTGATGGGAACTGAGTACACGTTTCTTCCCACGGTGTGCCTTCCCCGCACTGATTAATCTTCTTCACAGCATCAATCATCATGGTCTGCCACGCATACTTAACGAGCGGATCATTGTCGCCGGCAATGTGCAGCATTGGCTTAGGCTTCAGATTATTTCTGACCTTCAAGGCTGCCGACCCCGACGGAGCGAAGGCCGCAAAGACATCGGGACGCTCGGACCAAAGCAGATACGTGAACCCGCCACCGTTGGAGTGACCAGTTGAGAAGACTCGCTTCTCATCGACTTTGCAGTCCTGCTTGAGCGACTTCAGAACTTCGTCAAAGAACTGGAGATCTCTGTCCTTCTGATCTCCCTTTTCCTTCTGCCAGCCGGGTCGCTTGCCTTCTGGATCCGTAAGCTGTCCCGGAGTGTTTAATCCCTGCATGTAGACCACGATCGCTTGATCCCAAAGCTCATGGATGCGAAACGATCGAGCAACCTGCCGCATGTTGCCACCATGTCCGTGAAAGACAAAGACAAGCGGTGAAGGAACCTGTTTTGCAGAGTCCGGAACAGCGACAAGGGCCTGCCGAGTCACGCCTTCGATCATCCAGTCTTGCTGTTTGAGTTCAGCGGCATTCACCATGCCACTGGACACAAGCAGAAGACTGACTACTACCATCAACAGGAGCTTTTGAAATCGCATGGCGGAACTTTCTGTTCAACAAACTGGCTAACGACGCCCGGCAATCTGTTCACGAAGTTTATCAAACTCATCCTGACTTAGTTGTTCGTCCTTGTCGGCATCACTCCGCTCAAAAAGACGATCCAGAAGGCCGGGATTGTCCCGCAGGCGAGGGACACGTTCTGCAGCTTTATTGGTTTCTTCTTTGCTCAGTTTTCCGTCAGCATCAGAATCCAGAAGCCGAAACAAGGCCTGCCCGTTCCCCTCTGATCCTCGAAGTGAAGGACGCTCCTCGCCGACCGCTACATAGGTCTCGACGTAGCCAATCATCATTTCTTCAAACGTTTGCTGTCCCCAATGAACAGTCTGCGATGGATCCGGGTTTGCCGGATTCTTCTCACTGTTGTCAAACACAGCAGTCACTTTCACACGGCTGCCTGCAGGGATCACGCGCGGCTCACGATAGTCGTAACGCAACTGCCAATTGAAATCGTATCGCGGAATGTCGAGCAGTGTTTCTGTCTGCCCGTCTGGCTTGATCAGTTCATAGTTAAACGACTTACCTCGCACATGCATGTGAGCCATATAGGCCATGACATTAACGTCCATCGGCACAGGACGCGTAATCGTTTCCACGTGATCCGCGGCACGAGGCGGGATATTCAGGTCCGTATCTGCCAGCGATAGCGTGGTGATCACATACTTCGGCTCCGACTTTGCAAACACAAGTCCAATCTTCAACTGATCTTCAGTCGCTGTGCCGGTGGGTGTGTAATGAATCTGAAAGCTAACCGTCGCGCCAGCTGGAAGCTTCCTCGCAAATCCATCCGGATAAAGCTGACCTGCGTTGCCCGGCACATAAGCCGCCCAGTAGCCACCAATTCCCTCTTCCCGATCACGAATGCGTCCCGCGCCTTTTTCGTGAACGTTGACGATCACGTGATGCACGACGCTGCGATCTGTCGGCACGATCTCATAACCCTGAACCCATTTGTCTTCGTCCAGCGTCGTCTGCGCCGTAACGAACTGATAGGGCATCGTTCCAGTGGACTTCACTTTGATTGGTTCAGGAATCTGCACGACAAGGTCCGGCGTGCCGATCGTCCAGCCATCGACAAAGTGTCGCGTTTGCGGAGCATCTGCAGTATCTCCTTCCGGCTTGTCACTCTCCAGCCATGCCAGCAGGTCGGCACGATCTGAATCTGTCAAAGATCGATCATTCGCCCAGAGGCTGGAGTGTTTATCCTCTAAGTTTCCTGCAAACCACGGCGGCATTGTGCGATCGTCAACAACCTGACGAATCATGCCCGTATGACCCACGAGATCCGCATAGGATTCCAGAGGAAACGGGCCAACTCCGCCACTGCGATGACATTCCAGACAGTTGGCCTGAATGATGCGCGAGATTCGATTGTGATACGTCCATTTCGACTCGACAGGACTGGCCTCGGCGTCATGTTCAATCGTGCAGCCCGGCGCGAGCGTAGCGGCGATCTGAGGTGTCTGGCCTGCCAGCAAGTCATCCAGCGCGTCGGCAAGGAAGCGATTTTTGGGAGCATCCAGCGAGTAGCCAATTCCATACTGATCATCAATGGCACCGTGGTACACAACGGTGCGGGCTGGATCGAGTACTAAAACATCCGTCGTTGTGAGCGCACCAAAATGCTTTGAAAGAGATTCGTCGGCATCATGCGCGTAGCAAACAGATTCACCGAGTGATGCAGCGGCGGTCTTCATCTCATCCATGCGATCCGTGGGTACACAGTTGATCGCGATGAACTGAATATCCTTCGGCGAATACTTTTGAGATAACTCAACCAGTGAAGGCAAATACTTACGACTCAGCGGACAACTGGTGCTGGTCATCGCGACAACGACGTAAGATTTCTCTTTGAACTCTTTGAGAGAGCGCGGGGCCCCGTTGATGTCGGCAAAAGACACATCGGCCATATAACGTCCAACGCCATGGTCAGCCGGACGGAGAGTTCTTGCAGACTGACGCAGATCTCGTGTTCCTCCGCCAGCCATCTCGCCCGCTTTTGTCTTTGAAGAGATTGGATCTGGTGTCGGCTTCGCAGCTGGTTGTCCTTCTACTTCTTCACGAGTCAGCGTACCCGCTTTGAACGCGGCTGTGGCTTCGTCCAACGTAACAAAGCCATCACTGTCAGCATCCAGCTTCGTAAAAATTGCCTTGTTGGCCAGTTCTTCTGTGCTCAGCTTTTCGTCTGAATTTTTGTCCAGACTCTCAAACCGCTGCCGAAGAACCTTGCCTTCCTGAGCCAGCAACCTCCAGGAAGCACACGTGACTCCCAGCAAGACGACTGGCAACACAACGTGACGGGCGATACGAAATTTCATCGAATAATACCTCTGCAGATCCGGATCTGTTCAATTACCACTGCAAACCCCGACGTGACTTCCGCGAGTCGAACCGGATTGATCATTTTGCCGCGGAGACCACAAATCGACTACCTGGGAATACTGATTTCGTTCACGGTTTTAACAGACTATCGATGCGTTTCCGCTGCAACGGGACAAAAGTGCGAATTGGTTCACCATGATCATGGCGTCGTCAGGAACCCGAATCGCGCAGACCGATGCCCCCGCATGGAGACTTGCCTATTCGTACGGCGTTCGAATTCGTGAGAGAGAAAATGCCCAAAACCTACCAGTATTCCCGTGATTCTCGCGACTGCGATCTATCAGGTTCTCGGCCTTTTGGATCACCCCCTGATTCGTTCGCCGCCCGTATTCATTGGATTTGCGACTGACAATAAGCCATACCGCAAAGCGGAACGCGCCAAGCGTTTCGGCTGTGACTCAGGAACGCAGCCCGCCGAGCGCCATGGTGACTTCTGCTGCGATTTCGGGCCAGCAAGGTAACTGCCACTGAGCTGCCGCTGCACTACTCAATTTGCGAAAATCCATTCACACAAGAATCTCTCGAATCACATGACCGTGGACGTCGGTCAGCCTTCGATCAATCCCGTTGTGTGTGAACGTCAGCTTGGTATGATCCAGTCCAAGCAGATGCAGGATCGTCGCATTGAGATCGTGAATCGACAGGACGTTCTCAACCGCTTTGAAGCCAAGTTCATCAGTCACGCCATGACTGACACCGCGTTTGACACCAGCTCCCGTCAGCACAGCCGTGAAGCCGTTCGGGTTGTGATCTCGCCCGAACGCACCTTTCTGAAACATCGGCATGCGGCCAAACTCTGTACACCAGACGACCAGCGTATCTTCCAGTAATCC
>CANHVD010000232.1 GCA_947463775.1 Planctomycetaceae bacterium
CACCCCTCAACACATCAACAAACCCGGATTTGTTATCAACCCCCGTCAATTTATGAACTTTCGGACGTCGGAAGTCACTCTCAACCAGCACAGTTCGCTTGCCGGACTGTGCCAGCGAGAGAGCCAGATTCAGAGCCAATGTCGACTTACCATCACCAGCCGCCGGACTCGTCACAGAAATCACTCGATGAGTCCCACCAAAGGCACTGAAACAGAGGGCTGTTCGCACCGCTCGATAGGATTCCGCCGGTCGAGACCTTGGAATATGCACCGAGACTGCCGTTCGATCCATAACGCTACCGGCCGGAACAGTCTTGAGCCGATTCTCAGTGATGAACGGGATATGGCCCACGATAGGCACACCAAATTCGCGAATGATGTCCTCCGGCTTCCGAAAACTGCGATCCGCAACTTCGACAAGATACCCCAGGACCAGCCCCACCATGGCCCCAAGAAATCCGCCCATTCCGAGGAATGAGGTCCGAACCGGATAAATCAGGTAGCCGGGCTGAGCAGGAGATAGAATGCTGGCTGTAATCCCACCCATCCCTGCCTTGACCTGGATCTCACTGATCTGAAGCGTTGTTTCATTGAACAGCTTTGATAAACGCTCCATTTCATTCTTACGGTTTGTATCCTCAATCTCCTCCTGCATCAGAGCCCGGGCCTGCGATTCTTCATTGGCCGCCAGAATCTTCAGGTCTGACTGCTGACGTTCAATAATCCGCAATTCTTCATGTAGCGACTGCAGATACACGGTCAAAAAGTCTGTCGCCGGTTCGACTTTCGCCCCTGCCTCAGCCGCAGAAGCCCTCTCACCCGCAAGTTTAATGAGATGATCTCTGGTCATCTCGATCTGCATCCGAATAGTCTTGAGCTTCGGATGATCGCTCCCCAGCTGCACGGAAAGCAGCGCCTCTTCCTTGATCAACGGGAACAACGCTGAAGCAATCCCCTGAGAGGGAGACTCAGGAAGAGTTGTCCCTGCGGCAGAGTTCTCGGAGTATTTCCCAACAAGAAGCATCACAGCTTCACGGGAACCCCCTCGATTGACAGCCTCTTCAAGCTGGGCTAACTGGGCCTTCAACTCTGTCTTTTCCAACTCCAGCGAAGAGACCTTTTCCTGAGCCGCCATGGCTCGAGCCCGAAACGGATTATCACCGTTTGTGTTCAGCCTGGAATGTTCACGGAACTTGCTGTAGTCATCTTCCGCCTTCTTCAACATCGTCAGAAACTCATCACGAGCTCTTCCGAGGATCTCTTTCAGTTCCTCCGATGCATCTTTGTAGTTTCCCTGCTGAGCAAAGACATATTCCTCAGAGGCCGCCTGAACAATACGCCGCAGATCGTCCGGATCTGTTCCCGTTGCCGACACCTGAACCACATTGGCCGACAAATTCTTGGTGGCAATCATCCCTGCCATGCGATTGACAGCGTCCTCTTCTGCCAGCCCCTGCAGCAGGGACAACTCAGAAAGCCCGTGCTTTTGAAACGCCGCTCCGAGCGTCCTCTTGCTCTTCATGACGTAATCGGAATCCGTCAGGTCTTTTTCCGCCAGCATTGATGTAAGCCGGGGATCCGATGTGCGGTGTATGACCTGCACCCAGGATTCAGATCGAAACTGCGGCGTTTCCCGTTGGAACATCATGTACCCAACGGCGACTCCTAGCAGTCCAAAGAGAATGACGAATGACTTGCGACGCCGAATAAAACCCAGCAAGTCAAGATTTGCGCCCTGATCTTCGCTTGGTGCAGGCTGAACGAGCTGGTTTTCGTAGGGCATGCTTGGCACAGTCACAAACTCCTCGATTTTCATGGTCCGGTGACGCTGGGCTCCTCGATGAACCACGGTTCTTGCGTCTACTTAGCTATTGTGAGACGTTTTCAGTCGGTAATCCACAACAGAGTCGATATTTCAGGAACTCAAGGAGCATCCCCTGCCACCGGAAAAACCTGGGGGATTTGGGAAAGCCTGATGCTCAAAACCATCATTTTCATGTTGCGTAATTTCAACACCGTTTCACTCCATACAAACAGACTTGAACAAATGGCCATCAGGCCCTGCTGCCATCGAACTGGTGTTCCGTCACCGGGAGGAAGTTGGGGGCAATTTAACTAACCTCTTCAGTGCAGGCTCAACGTCGGGATCATTGGGATAGAAGCTGCTAATCCGCAACCACTCGTCGTACGCATCGCCGTTTCGGCCGACCTGTTCAAGCACCCGGGCCTTAGCCTTTCTGACTGGCAGATTGTGTGGTGCGAAATGAAGATATTCATCCAATGAGCTGATCGCCTGACTGTCCTCACGCATCACAATCAAATGTTCTGCACGCATCAGTATCACTGACTCAGTCCGCTTCGGGGGCTGCTCAGCCCAAAATCGATTGGCACGATCAATCAATTTTGACAGCAGCTGGTCATCGGCTCTGCACTCGACAATGCACTTGACGCAGGATTCATAGTCTGGCGGCATCAACCAGACGAGGGCAGCATCAGGCCCCGAGATAGTCGCCATTTCCATGATCATCCTGGGGCGAAAGACTTCAGAGATGACCAACGACTGACTCCAGCACTCAAGCGCTTCATCCCGTCGACCTTTGCGAAGCAGAATCTGGCCAACTTCAAAAAGTCCCGCTGCTCCGTGAGGTTCCGAGAAACGAAGATAGGCAATGCCATATTCTCTCGATGCCTCATCGTCGATCAACAGATCCGCTTCAACCTGTGTCAGTCCAATAGACGGGATGCCCACAGAATGTCTCAGCAGATTCTTGCTGACTTCCCGCCACGCGTATCTCTCCAGGACCGATTCAACCTCCCGCTGAACTGCCTGCTTGAGTTCAATGGATACTGACGTGTCCAGGAGCCGAAAGTTAATGCTGGCAAAGTCCAGCTGCCTGAACATGGCAGAAATCCTGCTCGGAGGCTCTTTTTTTCCGTCGATCATTCCAAGCAGAAGATCACGTCGACAAAGAAGCTCCAGCAACAACACGCTAACCCGCTGCCCGAGAAAATCGTCCGGTCGAGCAGAAAGTGCTTGCTTGAGTTCCTGATACAACGAATCACCAGAATCCGTTAACCCGCCAAAATCAGAGGTTGCTATCAAACGTTCTGAGGGCGCGGTGACATCGTAAATTCTCGCTGCCGCCAGAGAATCAGGCAGTTGCGAAAAACACGCGAGGATAACAGAAACCCAAACAAAGACTGGTGTAACCGCATGGAAAAACAACTTCGGACCGGGATTACCTCTCTGGTCGGGATCACGCTTCGGTTTGCTGACGGACCAGCGTTCAAGAATGGCCATGATTGTCACAAAGGCAGAAGCAACCGAAGCCAACGATGTGCCGTAATCAAAGAACGCGGCGCCTGCCAGACCTGCAACGCTGAGAAATGCGACACCACCTAACCATTCCGCAACCTCGACGTTCACCAACGTTCGCCCGCGGCGAGTGACTAATGCCCTGAATACAAAACTTATCATCAGCAACCCGACTGCCAGGTAGCAGCACAAACCTGTCAGCCCACACTCAACGAGCACCTCCACATATTGATTGTCTGCTCGCTGAAACCACTTGCCAGTATCGTGCCTTTGATAGGGCATTGAAGCACAGCGATACGCGGACAGGCCAGACCCGAGCAAAGGAAAGTCAATGCATGACTGCAACGAATCTGTCCAGTGCAACAAACGGCCTGTGGATTCCGAAACCGGATCCTTTAACGTCCGCAGCTCAGAGATTGCAGTTGTGTCCAGTTCCATGAGACTCATAAATAAGCAGCTGAGAACCAGAATTAACATTAGACTACCAAGTGAGGCCAGCCACCTTCCGGCGAGAAATCGGCTCATGCAGAACGCAACAATACCCAGAGCTGCAGCCACTATACCCGCCCTGGACAAAGTGGCGGCAATTCCGGCGATCAACAGAATGATCCCTGCAGAAGCAAGGACTTGCGGTGAATCCATCTCCGCAAGGCGACCTAAAAACCTTCCCCACTGAAGCCAGACCCTGTCGGCGAGCGTCTCCCAACTCCGCGACGCTTGTATCCTGCCAGGGTCACGGCTTTTGAAGCAACGGCCACCCAGATAGACAGCGGCCGCCAAACAGACGATCAGCCAGCTGGCCGCGTTATTGGGATTCACAAAACATCCGAACGGCTTTGTTTGACTGACCTTCCAATGGTTGCCAACAACAACTTCCAGCATTCCATATTGCTGAGAAATCGCCAGAGCGGTCATCCCGCAACCACTCAGGACAAGGCCAACCATAACGACAGCCACGTCTCGTGTAGTCGTTGCGCAGTTGTTGACCACCAACACGAGGAGTACCAGCGCCAGAAGCTGAGCAATCCCCTGGCGCGTCTCTGCCGGCAAGACCGTCCGAGGATAAGATTTCTGAATTGCGCCCTCATCCTGAAACACAGGAAGATCCATCGCTAAACTATGTTGTACGGCATGCTTCATTTGCAGTGCAGGATGCTCATAGACAGGCATCAACTGCAGAACGCCGATCAGGCACAGCCCCAGCAGCGGCCAGGCTGTCAGTGGTATCGTCGCGGGTGCCTCTTTTCGCAAAACGCAGCCTGACAATGCCAAGCCTGATCCAGCCAAAGCGCCCACAAGCAACACACATTTGGCATGCGGAATAGCGCCGCCAAGCAGCCAGGGAGTCACGGAGACAGTCAGCGCGATGACCCATATCGCGGAGGCACGCAGGAGATGACCATAAAAAACTGCCCTGCTTCCTGCCAAATGTGGTCGGTGTAACAGCGAGGGTTCTCGGAGCATGTATCGATCCGTAATCCGAAGATCAGCCCGCAGAGAAAACCGTGGAAATCCAAGACCACCGCAGGCCCACGATCCTCTCAGGCACTCACTTCTTCAGGGACAGGAGGCAACCTGAAGGGGCCACCAGAATCGCGCAGAGTTCCATTCGCATTCATACGCTGACTTCGCAGATGAAGAACAATTTCACGGAGCTGATGCTCAAAAGGCTTCATACCGTCCATCACCCGGTTCATCCAGTCACACACGGAATCTGCAGGGGCAACACCCACAAGCCTGACATGGCCGGCACGGATCCCTTCAATGACAAGAGGAATATCGGAACGCCATGCATCATGTTGCTCAACGCGCACTCTGGTTCGCCAGGTCGCATGATAAGCCTCGCCCATACTGGGCATGTTGACCATCAATTCAACGCCGGCAAGTTCATGCTTCTCAGCAAATTGGGTCAACGTTTCCCAGAGGTGCTCCCATTTGTGCTTTCCGTGAAGGCGCACCTGCTCATCATGCAGAACCGGGTTGGGCTGAACGCCTTTTCGAAAAAGCGACCCCGCGAAACGCCGAACACGATTTGTCAGCAAATTCAATTCGGCATGTCCGAACGAACGCGTGGCGACCAGCAATGACAAAGCTGTACCAACGCCAATTACAGCCAACATCTCACTATTAAACGCAGCTGCAGCAATCGCACCCAGTCCGGTCAGGCTGCACAAAGATCCCACGATCAGCAGCAGTCGACCACCTGTATGCCCGTGACGTGCGAGACAGTGATGGAGATGCCCTCTGTCCGTTGTGTAGATACTGCGGCCTGTGAGACGACGCCGGAGAATTGCCATGGCTACGTCGAAAATAGGAATGGCCCAAATCGCCGTTGGCATAATCAGCGCGACGGCAGCGTACTGCTTGAAGGAACATTTCAGGGCCACGCTGCCCAGCACCAGCCCAATCAACATGCTTCCCGAATCACCCAGAAACATCTTCGCAGGGGGAAAATTGAAAAACAGAAACCCAGTCAATGCCCCGGCCAGAGCCAGAGAAATCAACAAGCCGTCCGGGCGTCCTCCAAGAATGTAAGTGACAGCAGCAACCGACAGACTCAGAATGATGCCAGTCGTACTCGCGAGCCCATCCACTCCATCGATCAGATTCAAAGCGTTGACGGCCCCCAGAATCCAGAACACGGTGACGAAGGGAGCGACATCACCAAACTCAATCGGGTAACCGAAAACTTCGATGCGTTGAATCAGAATGCCAGAGGGAACCATAATCAAAGCGGCCAGGAACTGGCCTGCCAATTTTTGTCTTCCACGCAGTCCAAAGCGATCATCCAACATTCCGACCAAAACAATAAGCAGTGACGCCCCCGACAGCGAAAGCAGAAAGCGAATGTCTCCGTCGCTCGCGCTCAACAAATCGGGAAAGACATACGTGGTCACGGCGATGGATACGATGATCGAAAGCAGGACCGTCGGACCGCCAGTAAGCGGAACCGCGTGAGAGTGCAGTTTTCGATGGCCATCCGGCCGATCCACAAGGCCGAGCCATCGGCAAACGCAGCCGACCACCGGCGCTAAGATCAGCGCGGAAACGGCTGCGGAGATCAATACTACAACTGAAGAGTTCATTACGTGCGCGTCAATCTGTGAGCTGTCTTCCGAAACTCAAACCATCCTGCAGACGACAATCCAAAAGTTCCCGAAGCGTTAACTTCGGACAAACCACCAGCAGCAAATTCCCTGCCATTCACTAAAACGCCGTTGCCAAAGTGGTCGATGGCAAGAGGCCAAATTCAGGTTCCACTACCGTTTGCAGCACGAGAGACCGCTGAAAATCCCACTGGAACATGGCAAAAACGCGGCAGAAATGACGCCCCTGCCCTGTTTGCTGAATCAAGAACCAGGGTCAAAGCAGGGTCTTTACCCTCGGCCGACTTTTGACTTTCCAGATCATGGTGTCGCCGGACAACCTGTTGCAAGCATGCAAACATTGAATCGCAAAAAACTCATTCAATGTTAACAAACGGCATCATTCGGACCTCGAAGCCAAGCTGTGCAGACCACCTAATGCGGCAAGTCAACGTCCGCGGGGCAGTTGTTGATTCAATCGCGTCTGAATCAAGATTTGGGGCGCACATAGCCGCTGAAGCCGCAAAAACACAAACTGTTCATTGGCACAAAGTTCACGTAAGCCCACGAGGTCAACTCACGGGGGTACAACTGTCCGGCGATTGCTTAGCAGCGACCACAGAACAGCGACCACTGAGCCACCGATCTCGTGCGGAGACATGCCCAAAAATCAATCCGCACTGCAGTGATTCAGATCATAAAGTCCGTCTGACGGCCCAGAATTTTGTCCACCAAATCCTGGGGGAAATCTACGGCGGGTGACCGTTCAGGATCCAGGTCCGTCGGGTTGATGCCGCAATAGACACTCCATGGTCCAAGATGCCGCCACCGGCCAGCCCGTTTGGGCTCTCCCGGCAAAACCGGGGTTGTGCAGCGATTGCATCCGATTGTGGAAAAACCCTGCTTGTGAAGCGGATTCAGAATCACTTTGTGCTCGTGAATGTAGCCTTCCAACTGCTCGTCGCTGAAATTCGCCAAAGGATTCACTCTCAGGCAGTTCAAACGCGAATCAATTGCCAGGATTGGACAAACGCCGCGTCGGCCACCGTCAGCACGGCGGAGACTGCCAATCAGGGCATCGTAGCGGCCCTTCACGACATCCAGCGGCTCGGATTTCCGCATTTCACAACACTGCTTCTGGCCTTCCGGCGTCAGATACAGAATCCCGTGCTTCTCTGTCTGCTCTTCCATTGTGAGTGTCGGCGTCAGAGTCTCAATCTCCAACCCATAATGCTGCATCAGGCGATCGCGAGTATCCAGTGTTTCCTGAAAAAGCACGCCCGTGTCGACAAATACGACCGGGAGCTTGGCGGGAATTGAATACAGCATGTGACAAATCACATTGCCCGATTCCTGCATCGAAGACATTGCCGCGACTCGTTCGCCAAATGTTTCCTTCGCCCAAAGAATCAGTTCCTGGGGAGAGCGGTCATCAAACGCGCGATTCAACGCCACGAGATCGGCCTGAGTGAGGCGAGCCATGATTCCAATCCGAGTTCCCCCCGGGCAACCCAGGAGTTACAAACGTCCACGATCGCTGCTGCCCCGAGAAATACAGGGCGTCAGAAGCACCGAACGCAATCCGGTGCGAATAGTAGCGGGTTTGGAAAACTGGAAAAGCGGTGTTCCGGCTTCAGCCGTGGAAACTGCGGATTAGGCGGAAACTCACGGATAGGGAGTCTTCGGCCGGAAAAACAAAAAGAGCGAAGGCCATAGACCTTCGCTCTTAGTGATTTTTCAAGCGAACAAGCAGATTACCCCAAGGGGTTGCCTGATTCGCCGTGTCGTATTTTGGCCCCGAATTATCGGGCAGCCGCATCCCACCACCAACGACCGGACTGGCCCACGGGATTGGATTCGATGGCCTTCTTAACAACC
>CANHVD010000233.1 GCA_947463775.1 Planctomycetaceae bacterium
GCTCTGGCAGAAAAACAGGTGACTCAGGCCGAACAGGCCATTGAGGAACAAAAGCAGACGATCAAGGCAAATCGAAAAGCGGCTGATGATCTCAATCTGAAACTCAAGACCAAAGAAGCGGAACTCGGCAAGCTCACCGGACAACTTAACAGCGCCTCATCCAACAAAGAGTACGACATCTTCAAGGGCCAGATCGAAGGCGCTAAGAAGGATCGCGGAGAAATCGAAGAGACTGCACTCGGCGCAATGGAAGAGATCGATGCAGCACAGGCAAAACTGAAACAACTCGAAATCGAACTGCAGGCCCGAAAGAAAACAGCCCAGACGGCAAAGGCAAATTTTGAAGCCTCTAAGCCGGAAGTAGATGCACAAATTGGTCTGGTACAGTCGCAAATCGCCGCAGCGGAAAAAGTCATTCCCGGCGAAGGCAAAGCCGCCTGGGATCGACTGCGTAAAGCTCACGGAGCCAGCGCACTGGCTGTTATGGAGGACGGTTTCTGTGAAGCCTGCAGTACCAAAGTCACTAATCAGGACATGGTACGAATCCGCATGAGTGACTTTATGGGATGCCGTGGCTGCGGGCGGATACTTTACTTCACTGAGTAGCGATAGCTGTAGGCTGGTTGTGGCCTACGACATGACTACTTCCGTGAAGTCGTCTCAACCACCGTCACACGGTCCACAAATTTCAGCAGCAATGGAAACGCTGGACGCACCATCTGACCGTGGTCGTACCCTCCCAGCTCGTGAAGCGTAACATCCGGATGTTTCAACTGCTTCAGCATGCGCCAAGTGTAGGCGTTTTCCTCATAGCGTCCGAGAAGCTCCTGTTCCCGATCGCCGGTGACGAGCAGTAAGGGAGAACTGTCACTGCGAATATGGTTTAACGGCGCATAGCCGTCGATGACCGGTCGAGTATCTTCAATCCCATTCTCTTTCCGAATCGTGAAATGCGTGATCATCTGACCGCTGATCGGAGCAACTCCGGCCAGTGAATCAGCGTCAACACCAAAAGCTTGAAGGTACTTCTTATCAAAGGAAGTCATAGCGGCCAGATAACCTCCGGCCGAATGCCCGCTGACAACGATGCGATCAGCGGAACCACCATACTCTTCAATGTGTTTGACGGTCCATGCAATCGCGGCCGCAGCGTCTTCGATATAGGCTGGAGCATTCACATCCGGATGAAGGCGGTAGCTGGCAGCAACGACGGCGATTCCACTGCGTTCCAGTTCCCGTGGAATAGAACGCTGACCACTAGTCAATCCACCGCCGTGGAACCAGACAATCGTTGCAAATTGATTCTCCCCAGCCGGGCAACTGATATCCAGCCGACACTTTTCCTGCATGACCGGAGTCGGAGTCTCTACGTCTGGCCGATAAAAGATATCCTGAACACGCACCCGGGCGTCATCCGCTGAAAGCGGGGTACCGGTCAGGCAAGCCACGAGACACAAGACCATATTGATCAAGAACGGTCGAAGCATCTCTGGACTCCCCGGCAGGCATCACTTTGGACGGAATCAGCTCAGATGTTTGGGCACGGATTGCGGCACTGCGCGGAATCCACGCCCAGGAACAAATGAGCTCGCGACTCATCAGACTCCCGGGGTGCTCCCATGCACCAGCACACTCTCTTCCACCTGCGTCTCTCTGTCGGAAACTGTCACCCATTGCAGGCACGCATGCCCTGCAGACATGTGGTCGCTGATTTCTTCCATGCAAATCCCTGCCGCCAGAAGAATAATGTGGTCACCTTCACGCGGTGGCTGAAGTCCATTAGCTTCAAGCACCTGCGACAGGCGCGACAGAATCGTCGGAACAGAAGATGAGATCGTATTGCCGTAGGTCTTTAAATTGTTCAGATATTCGAATTCCGGGAACTCGACCCTGGCCGCAGCAACCAGCGCTTTGAGCAGCTTACCGCTGGGCTGATGCGGTACCACGATGACTCGCTGCCCTGGGAGAACTTCGATGGAAGACGCCGCTGTCCGCAATCCTGCCAGCATCAGTTCGATGCCGTTCAGAAACACGGGCTCTGCATTCATTCGCATGACAGTCCGGTGAATGGGCTGCCCACGAAAACAAAAACCATCCGTTGTGTCCCGACGAAACAAAGGATCGGGATTCGGCCGCAGATGATCCGGCACCGGAAAATCTTCAGAACGAACAGTCGAGACAGGAATTCCCTTGCCACGCTCCAGGACCATAGCCGTCGCCCCGGCAGCAACAATGCCACAGAACAAACGGTCCGACGAATCATGCCATGTTTCAGGAGTTTCAATATTCAGGAGTGCAATGCGTGAAACGCCTTCGTCCCCTGACAAATGCAGGACCGCTTCATGCAGCAATTTCAGAAAACCGCTACATCCAAAATTAAACGCGAGCAGTTTACCCGCAGAAATCCCGTGTCTTTCAGATAACTCCTCGGCGAGAAGTTCACACGCAATTGGATCCGTGTTTGAATGACACAGCATGATTACCGGAAAATCCCGCAGAAGAATTCCGGACTCCTGCTCAAGGCGTCGCCCCAGCGCAACTCCGATCTCAGCAGCCGTCACTCCGGGGCGAAGAATGCGACGAACGGAGATCCCCGTAGACCGACTGACATTCTCAGGACTTGCGAATCCCGCAGCACCGCCAAGACGCGAAAATTCCACGATCCGCGTGTTGTCAAGAAAATCATAAAGATCGTCCCGATCATACACGTCCACGATGCTGGACAAACCCAGCATCGATTCTGTTTCTGAAAAGCATTGTTCCACAAAATGCTCCGAAGAGACTATCAGATCCGTCAACAAACACGCATGCAGGTATATACACGATACCTGAAATACACAGACCGCGACGACTCACACTTGAATTTCGTAACCCTTACGCTGTTCACGTGCCTGCCAAAGTGCGGCCTGCGGATCGCCGACGATCTGTTCTTTGTCCGGATCCCAATTCAAGGTTCTGTTCAGACGAATTGCAATATTCGCAAGGTGACAGACGGTCATCGCGCGATGATGACTATGGACATCACTAATCGGCTGAGCCCTGTCGACAATACACTCGAAGAAATTCTTCATGTGGTTGCCGGGTTGCTTACCTTTGTACAAAGTCTTCAGTGTCTCTTCCTGCAGAGGCTTTTCCTTCATGCTGTCGACAGCAGCACCAGTGAGTTTGCCCCGATTCACAAAAATCCGGCCTTCTGTCCCTTCGAGCATCAGTCCGTTATCAAATCCAAGGTCATCAGCTCGATCGCGAATATGCAGCACAGCGTCATTCGCAAATGTCGCAGTCACATGAAACTCCGTCGCCGTGTTGTACTGACTCGGATCTGTGGGCATTCCATTCTCGAATGGTACCGGATGCTTTGCCATCACCGGCTCAACCTTGACAGGGCCCGTGTTCTCCAGGTTAAACGCCCAGGCTGCGATATCCACGTGGTGAGCACCCCAGTCGGTCATCTTGCCACCCGAGTATTCATACCACCAGCGGAACTCATAGTGACATCGAGAGTTTCCGTAACGGCCGTCGGTCTTTTTGAAGCGGTACTCCGTCATAGGAGCCTGCCCCAACCACATATCCCAGTTCAGGCCTTTAGGAATCTCGGCGACATCAATCGGACCACTGCTCGGTGCTCCACCAATCGCAACCGTTACCGTCTTCAATTCGCCGATGCGCCCTTCACGAATCAATGCGACGGCATGCAGGAATCGCAAATCCATCTCACTGCGTTGTTGCGTTCCAACTTGAAAGACTCGCCCTGTTTCTTCCAGAACTTTGCGGATCTGCTTGCCCTCGTCGATCGTCAGTGTGAGTGGCTTCTCGCAGTAGACATCCTTGCCCGCCTTCATTGCTTCGATCGCGATTTTTGTATGCCAATGATCTGGAGTGACGATCGTTACGACATCAATATCCTTCCGATCAAGCACGCGTCGATAGTCCTCATACATGTCGACTGATCGCGCAACTCCGGGCTTGCTCTGAAGTTCAAGAACCTTCGCCTTACCCGCTTCGACATGAGCCACATCCACGTCGCATACTGCAGCGCAGTCGGAAAATTTCATCGCATTGGGACCAACCGCATTCCAACGGTCGCCCGTTCCGATGCATCCTAAAACAGGACGCTCGTTAGGACTCCGAAACGGCGAGGCGAGTGACTCTGGGGAAAACCAATAAGGCAGGGAGGCCGAAGCGACTCCGGCAAGACTGGCAGCCTTCAGAAACTGGCGACGATTGGTGGATGACATGAAAAAGTGCTCCGGTCATCGAGTGAGAAACTAGATGGGAATACTCTAAACGAGTTTCGTTGCCTACCCACACTATGCCAACCAGCTTGCGGGGCGTTACGGAGTCCTTCCGCAAAAGCACATCATCGGACCCTCTCCGTAAATCCGACCCCCGAGTGCGTAGGAAAAATACCCGGGAAAAAACACGTTTTAGAGGGGGGATAGTCTACGCAGGGACCAAGGCGACTTCCAAACGTTAAGAGGTTTTCACATCAATGAATGCCCAAAGTACCACCAAAGCAACGATCAGGAAGGATGAGATTCCTTTTGCAGACAAAATCCAGACCTTGCACGCCGTGGTACCAAAAAATCCAAAGCAAAAACGAAAACAGCACTGTCGGCTCACGCAGACAATGCTGTTTTCAAGGATACGCTCGCCAAAGAAAAGGATTCAGGAGAACAGACTGATCATCTCCATATGAAAATCGCGAGCATTGTCCGGACCCCCCGGACATAGGATAGAAACCGCCCGAATTGCCTAAAAAGGCCAGCCGAGCGAAAGAACCCAGATAGGAAACGAGTGAAATTGCAACAATGTCAACCGGCATGACCAGTTGGAGTTGCTAAACGATGGGCAACCACTGAACAGCAATCGCCGTTCCGCCACCAGCGTTTTTAGCCCAGACGGCATCCGCTACTGTTCATAAGACCAACCTCGCGATGGATGTTAACCGCCTTTCTGATGATGCCAAGTGCAGAATGCAGGAATCCGCAGCATCCTGACAGGCGCCCAACTGAGCCAAGAAGTTGTCTCAGGACGCACCGGACCTGCCGCGTTTTGCCTCACACGGGGTTTAAGGGGTGCCGGCGGAACTGGTCTCAACAGGAACTTACCAAATGTTTAGACTTCCCGGGCTCTTGGCGGACCGCCAGAGTATACCCGAGGAAGACGATCCCCTCTTTCGATGGCTTAGCCGCTCATAAACCTTGGCAGAAAACCGAATTACTGCTGAAGGCTGAAGTCTCGCAAAGAGACATAATTGTCACCGTTTTCGCATTTCCGAGGCGTGGAGACGCATGAAGATTCGCTCTCGATGGCTAAATCTGGTTCTGTCGTGGACAGCCACAGTTTGTCTTCGACTGCTGTTTCTACTCGTACGCGTGGAACACCACTGCGTTGCGCCAGAAGGAACCCCTTACGTCAAACCCCAAGGAAAGCAGCGGTTTACTTTCAGCATGTGGCACGACCACATTGTGCTCGCGGCTTTTTCATTAAAGACACACAGCCTGGCCGGCCTTATCAGCCAACATCGTGACGGTGGTTACCTTGCGGACTCAGTCATGATGGCAGGGATTCGTCCGGTTCGCGGTAGTACCAGCCGAGGAGGACTCGAAGCGGTTCGCGAGATTCTGAGCCTTCCGGAACTCCATCTGGCGATGACACCTGATGGGCCGAGAGGACCACGACGCCAAATGAAAGAAGGTATCATTTACATTTCATCTCGCTCAGGACGTCCTGCTGTCCCCTGCGCGTTAATCGCCGATCGATTCTGGTCTGTGGGCGGCGGCTGGACGGATATGATTATCCCTAAACCATTCTCCCGAGTTGTACTGATCGCCGGAACGCCACTTGTTGTTCCCGAAGAAACACCACGTGAAGATCTTGCCGCATGGGCCGATTTGTTGCAGTCCGAAATGTCGCGACTCGAATCAATTGGCCAACAGATTCTGTCAGGAGATCGCTCAGCGGTAAACACGATCGATCGAACCAATGATCCAACCTACAGACCGCAGTTTCAACAATCCGACGCTTTGAAGGCCGCCTGATTCCAGCCGCAGCAGCGTAAATCATTTCAACGATTCACGCGCGACTCGCATGACGTTGCCTCCGATAATCTTTCGAATCTCGTCATCCGAGTAACCTCGCTGAACAAGCCCCACAGTAAACAGCGGCCAGTTCGTCCATGCGAGACTTGTTGTCATTTCCGGAGTCTCCGCAAAATCATCTTTTGGCCACAGTGAACGAAAAGGCTCACGCGAGCGAGAACGTTTCGGAAGCTTGCGACCTTCCAAAGAAGAATTCTGAGACGAATACGCAACGTCGGTTCCAATAGCCACATGATCGACGCCAAACTTCTTCGTCACGTATTGGATATGATCCAGTAACGAAGAAACATCGCCTGCGCCTCGCAGGAACTTCGAGATGCAACAAATCCCGATGTATCCCCCTGAATCAACGATCGCCTGAATTACTTCGTCAGGCTTGCTCCGGATGTGGGGATGGATGGCCGCACATGTGGAATGGCTGGCAACAACCGGTCGAGTTGAGACTTTGGCCGCTTCAAGACTCGTTTGCCAACCCGAATGAGCACAGTCCGGAATGACACCTATGCGGTTCATTTCCGCAACCGAGTATCGCCCAAAATCACTGAGGCCAGCATTGGATGTCTCGCCACATCCATCACCAATCATGTTTCTTCGCTGGTAGGTCAGGTGCATCATGCGGATGCCAAGCTGAAAGAAGATTTTTACATACGCCAGCTCATCTTCTTTCGAGTCCCATTCCTGCGTCAGCGGGATACCATTCCCGGTCATATACAGAGCATGTCGCCCGGCAGCCTTTGCGGTCTCAATATCGCCAGGGACCGCGGCCTTGCAGACAAAATCACGCATAAGATCCGTGGCAAAGCTGAATCGAGCCAACCGCTTGATCAGTCTCAAGGGATCCTGGCACTCTTGCCCTGCGTTCTGAAAAATGCAGGTGACTCCCGAGGCCTGCCAGGCATTTCGGTACTCCTGCTGCTCGATTGCATCAGTGACATAACGCGTCATCGTCATGTCCTCCTGAAGATCCTCGATCTCCTGGTCTGATGCTCCTGCTTCGATCTCGGCCGCCAATAGATCTCCATTGATCGCCGCCCGCGGTGAGAATCCGTAAGAATCAAAAACGATCGACTCGGAATGCAGCCGCAGCCCTCGTTCCAACTCCGCCGCGGATGGCTTCAGGATTGAAAGAGCCACATCACGCGCATGTTGAATCTGTGGGTTCAGATTATTCGTGAGACGATCAATCGGATCTCCATCTGAAGCACTCATTCCGGCTGCCGCCTTCACTCCGCCAGTTGTGGCTAATGAGGCCAGAGAAGCAATTGTCGATGTTTGAAGAAATGACCGCCGTTGCATTCAACTGCCCCTGTAAAGTACCGAATACCGCTGGACAAGATCGCAGACACTCCGGAATTGTTGCACGCGTCTATTGGGACTGACAGGAGAACAGTCCCTGGGCGAAACAGGAATTCAGAACCCCCTCATTCTTTGAAGGATCCAAAATTCACTCAGCGACACGATTTCTTTCAATGCACTGTTCGATGCGCAATAAAAATCGCTGCAGAACGTTCATGGGGATCGTGTGCGGGCCATTGAATTCGACGAACTCGACGCTGAAGCCCGCTTCAACCAACAGATCTTTTAGTTCGACGGCTGGCGCAAACGGCAACACAAAATCCTGCCGGCCATGAGATTGAAGGACATCGCAGCCGGAATGTGATGCAGCAAGATTCTGCCAGTGGTTTCTGTTCAGCAAAGTCCCCGAAAACAGCGTCAGCAATGCGGGTCGCAAATTTCTAGTCAGCACCAGGTTCGTACTGACCATGGCCCCCTGAGAAAACCCACCCAGAACCACACGAGTTTCATCCAGTCCGGAAACGGACATGGCAGCCGTAACGGTCTCAAATAGTTTTTCTTCAGCCTCTCTCATACCAGGAGGCTCAAGCAGCATCAGCTGATCGTAGTCTCGAGTTTGGTTAATCTCGGCAAGCTTCGCCATATTGATCGGCCACCATGCCCGACCACCCGCCATTCCCAGAGGAGAAAGATCGATCGGAGCTTCCGGGAACACGAAGCGACAACACGACTGAATCAGCTGACTTGAATCGATCAGCATCGGGCCAAAATCAGCCAGATCATCTCC
>CANHVD010000234.1 GCA_947463775.1 Planctomycetaceae bacterium
AACGCGGACTGGCCGATTGAACTGTAGCCATAACGAGTGCGAGTTTCTGGTTTCTCAGCAGCCAGGTCGAAGGCCGCTCGTGCTTTTGGCGATGTCACGATTTCCATCGCCTTTTCATAAAACGCGGTCAGCTTCTGAGCAGGCCCGGAACCCGGAGAATTGGCTGCTGCTAATGTCTCAGCCTCTGCCAACAATTTTCGACGACGGGCAAAACGTTCGGAGGACACAGAGGCCGGAGCATCCAGATCCTGCACCTTAAAATCCGGCTGCGATGGATCATTGTTGATTGTGAACGGAGCATAGGCCGCTCCATAAAATCCCGGACCACCAGGCCCCAGAGGATTCGGTAGTTCAATGTAGGGCGGCACTTCACCGCCCGGCCCGAGTTCTCGCGAAATGATCGAGCCGAGTGAGGGGTACAGCTCATTAAACGGAACACCCTTAGCCTGCCCATCTGCAAAGCTCGGCGGATATCCGGTCAACAGCCAGTGCCGTCCAGTCTGATGTGCATTGTCGGCATGACTGTGAGATCGCAGAATTGTGTACTTGTCCGCGATCTGAGCACACATTGGCATCAGTTGGCTGATTTGTGTGCCGGGCACAACTGTCGAGATGGGATTGAAGGGACCTCGAATTTCTTTGGGAGCATCCGGCTTCATATCCCACATGTCGATATGACTGGGGCCGCCTTCCAGCATGAAAAAGATGCACGCTTTGGCTTTGGGGGCGAATGACGTCGCGGCTTGAGCCTGCAATTGCAGCAACGTGGGAAGCGTCAATCCTCCCAGCAATCGAGTCGCTCCCAGCGTCAGCATTCTTCGCCGTGAAACACCATCGCAATAACGCTGGTCTGACCCAAAGGCTTTGCTGAGCATTTCCGCGTCTCCGGATAAACTGGAATGTTTGTCCTATGGCTCAATCAACGATGACAACCACGCAGGTAATGTTGTCGCGTGAACCACCTTCGAGCGCAGAATTGACAAGCTTCTCCGCAAGGACCTGTGGATCATCGGAAGTCTTCAGGAGTTTTGCAATCTCCGGATCTTTGAGTCCATCGGTCAAACCATCGCTGCACAGAATAAAGCGATCTCCAGGCTGAGGCGTCACTTCGACCGCCACACCGCCGGATGCTCCATCACGGCTGCCCAGATACTTGTACAGCACGTTACGATAGCGGTGGGTCTTCGCCTCTTCGGCATTGATCGTACCGGCATCCAGCAACGCCTGCGTCAGGGAATGATCAGTCGTGAGTTGACGGAATCTGCCAGCTCGCAGTTCATACGCGCGGCTGTCGCCAACACCAAAGAAGAAGAAGCGATCAGCCGTGCGGACCATCATAACGACGGTCGTGCCCATATTTCGCAGGCCCGGCTCAATCTCGCTCAGCGCAATGATTTCTGAGTTGGCGAAGTTGATGGACTTTTCCAGAGCCTCATTGACCGATCGAGCATTCCCCTTCTGGAAATCCAGCAGTTGCTCCAGCTTCCTGGGAATCAGCTCCACCGCCAACGCGCTGGCTCGTTCTCCCGCGCTCTGTCCGCCCATGCCGTCAGCGACAATCAGATACCGATGCTGCTTGTCGAGGCAGATACTGTCTTCGTTGTTCTCGCGGTAGTTGCCGGTGACGCTAAGGTGACCAGTCCGGATTGAAACCATGGAATTGTCCAGAGAACGAGAACGACAGTGGGTGGGCGTAAGGCAGCAAAAAGTCGAATGGCTCTGCATACCGGTCCGACAGATTCACTATCACCGAATCCGCGCAGAAACGCGGATTGTTTCGCCAAACGATCCGAAACGCAACAGTTTCAGGCCTCTCTTCATCCGCAGAGACGAATGATTATTCACCGCCGTGACACAACGCGCCAAACACATTCGTCAAACCGAGCGTTGTGGCGCTGATCAGCAGCTCGCCAGCCACGAAGCCCGCCGAAGCGCCCAGCATGTGCCCTTGTCCCTCAACAAGCCGAAAAACACGATCTTTATCGGGCGGAAACTGAGTTCGGTACGCACGAATGGAGGCGATCTTTATGCTCAGAGTCTCCGTAATGTCCGAGACAAAAGCCCCGCCACCAGCCGGATGATTCAAGGTCTGCAGGCCCAGCGGGTACCAGATTTGACGCTGAATCCTGTGGACCGGAAGCCCTGGAAAGAACTCATCCCATTTGCTCAGCCGTGAATAAAACACGGCAGCGTCCGTAATTTGCATGGCTTGCCAATGGTCGGGTGAGGCCATCGGAGTACGATCAGCGATGCCCATGACAAGGCGAGGACGGTACTTGCGAAAGACGCTCGCCAGGGCAACGCGAGTCTCGAAACAGTCGAAAAGTCGACGATTCGGCAATGGCAGGATTTCCCGAACCTGCACTCCCAGAATGCGGGCGGCTTCCTGAGCTTCCTGCAAACGGACCTCAGGACCCGGGCTAAGCGGTGTCGGCTCGCCGTCGGTCAGATCAACGATTCCGACTCGCAATCCCTGCTGAACCATGCGGGCCAAAGTTCCACCGCAACCGATTTCGACGTCATCCGGATGAGCACCGACGGCCAATACATCCAGTGCCTCAGGAAGCTCCAGGGAATTCGCAGACATTCTCTTTCATCCCAATGAAATTCCCGACCCAAAGGCGGCCACGACAAACTGGGGGCGCACAAGGAACGGCAGTGCAGAAGACTTTCGGAACTCACTATCTCACAGCACTACGTGGATCCCACTTTGCGACGCTGGGATCATTCGGCACAACAAACAATTCGACGCGGCGATTTCGTTGGCGAGCCGTATCCGTCTGAGAATTCTCCAGCGGATGGAACTCGCTGTAGCCCATAGAAGCGATTCGTTCCGGAGGTACGCCCATCTTCAGCAATTCCAGAATAACCGCGTCTGATCGATCGGTCGACAGATGCCAGTTGGTTGGATGTTTGATGGCGGTTTCAGGGCGGACGATATTTTGATCATCCGTGTGTCCAACCACAAGAATTCGCATTCCGCTGGCGGATCCACTAGTCACCGACGACGCAAATTCCTTGATCGTCGGCGTTGCTTCAGGGCGAATTGCATCGCTGCCGAGATCGAACAGAATATCACTGCGGAACTTATTCAGACCGGTCGCTGGATCGTACTCAAAGCCCTCTGCCGACAGTGCCGAATCGAAACCACTGCCGTCAGATTGGGAATCTGTCAAAGCCTTGGCGAACCGATTGTTCAAATCAGTGCGCTCAGCCATCAGATTATTAATGCGATCGTTGGCTGTGGCGAGCTGTCCCTGGGTGTCGCCAAGCTGAGTCATCAGCGACTGACGTTCCTGATCCAGTCCCTGAATCATTTGAGTACTCTGAGCGTCAGCTGCCAACAGACGCTGATTCTCTGCGTACATGTCGCGAGCATGCGTCTGTGCTTGCACCAGTTGATCCCGGTGCTTGCCGTGCTTACATCCGGTGGCGAGCAATGACGCTAAGGCCAGCACCGAAAGAGCCTGACGAATAGATTGATTGGGCATTTCGTTCATCCCTGAGTCAGATCATACAGATCAACACACTTCGCGAGACCTGGCGAAAAGAACCGCCGCAGCCTCTGATGGTCGCAGAGTAGCGTTGCGGGATTCAGACGGTGAAGGCTCTTTTGAGCCTTTTTGCGGCGATTCGGCTCCCTTGAAAAACCGCTGCCACAAATTTCACTGTGCAGGTGCATTTCCTGCCGAACAGAGAGTGTCGCTTGGCAACTTTTGCAAAGGACTCTTCGCCCCGATCGGCTGAAATGGCCGCTGAAGGGGGGTATTGATTTCCTCAATCGTGCCGACTACAGCCGGCAGCGGGACTCGGAGTTATCGGCTGAATTCCGGATGATCAACCAACCGGGCCGCTTAATCAGCAGCCACCAGATCAAGATTCTCACTGGCGTTCAGCCTCCACAAGGGAGAACTCTCACCAAGGGGGAGTGCCCCACTGCGATCAGGTGCCCGTCTAATCTGCAGGACCGTCATGACTATGTCCATCTGTCAAGGCAGGGGCGGATTCTCCCGAACAAACCCGCAAAAAATCTACCAAAGCGTTTGCAGTTCGGCAATTCTTGCATCTGAAGACGCCAGCTGGTCGAAAACGACCTAGGGTTCTTCACCTGAAGACGCGTGCGTCCTAAGGAGAGTTTTGGAACTCAACATCTGTCTGTACTGCTGGGGCTGTGTTGGCCCGGCCAGGTCATATTGAGTCAGACAGCAATCATTCACGAAGAAGATTGACCAGGGACTGGACATGTTAGTACTCAGCCGCAAGAAAGACGAAAAGATTGTGATCGGCGATTCGATCACTCTCATGGTCATCGAAATCCGTGGCGACAAAGTGCGTCTCGGCATTGAGGCGCCTCGCGATGTGACCGTCCATCGTGAAGAAGTTTATGATGCCATTAAACGCGAAAATACGCCCGACACCAAGCAGGGCTGATTGATTCAGACGGTGAACAGCGTTGCCGTGGTCGGAATTTGAACGCGGGCGCTGAGGATCGTCGAAGTCATCGCGACAATGATTATTGCGCGAATTTCCGTTGGCGGGCTGTATCCTGAGATCAGCCCTGAGCTCGACTTTGATTGCTACACAGACTCCCTTGCGCGCTCATTGCTGGGTGGAGTTGTTATTCCCCGACTATGATCAATGTCGGGAGGATTCTTGCTTTTGTGGTCTGGCTGTCCGACAATCCGGCGGCCAGTGGTCGACCCTTTCGGTAGCAGAGTGACGAGCACTGGTCCCCGCCAGGCACCTCCTCTCCTGAAAGTTTGATCGGATCATGACCCAAACTCAGAAAACTATCCTCGTGATCGAGGATGACCGAGATATTTCCTCCACGATTCAGAGCGTGTTGTCAGCAGCTGGCTATCGAGTACTGACCGCGAACAACGGGCAGGATGGACGCCGCCTGATTCAATCGCAGAAACCGGATCTTGTGCTGACCGACATGATGATGCCACGGATGGGCGGATTTCCGGTCCTGGAATTCCTCGCAGAATTGCCTGATGCTCCTCCGGTCATCATGATGACCGCGAACGAAGGCAGCCGACATAAGGCCTACGCAGAAATGCTGGGTGTTGTGGACTATTTGCGGAAGCCGTTCGCGATGGAAGTCATGCTGGAATCCGTCGCCCGCGCGATCGCGGCTGCGGCGGCCGGCCCAAAGGATCAGCCCGAGGCTTAAAGAACAGGATTCATCGAGATGTTACATGCAGTGATTATGGCGGGCGGCAGTGGAACTCGATTCTGGCCTCAGAGTCGCCAAAGACTGCCAAAGCAACTGCTTCGCCTCGCCGGCGAACGCACCATGATTCAACAGACTCTCGATCGCTGTCGAAACTGGGTCGACCCATCTCGTGCCTGGGTGGTTACCAACGAAGTCCAGGCCGATGCGACGGCCGCACAGCTACCGGAGATTCCGCGGCAGAATATTCTTGTGGAGCCGGCGGCAAGAAACACAGCCCCATGCGTGGGCCTGGCGGCAATCCAGATTCTGAATCATGATCCCGATGGGATCATGTTTGTAATGCCGGCCGATCACGTCATTCAAACCGACGAAGCGTTCTCCCGCGGGGCTTTGCGAGCTGTCGAGATCGTTAACGCGGATCCTTCGAAGCTTGTCCTGTTCGGTGTCATCCCATCGTTTCCAGCGACAGGCTACGGCTACATTGAACGCGGCGCAATGATCGGTGAAGGGACTCCGCGAGTCTATGAAGTGTCAGCGTTCCGCGAGAAACCCCATCTGAGTCTCGCCGAGCAATACGTTCGCGAAGGACGCTTCTTCTGGAACTGTGGAATCTTCTGCTGGAAGGCTCAGACGATAATTGATCTGCTCCAACAGTATGAACCCGAAATGTATGCCGGGCTGATGAAGATTGCCGACGGCCTGAAAGCGGGACAAGGCGATGCGGTCCTGGCTCAGGAATTCCCGAAGCTCAAGAGCATTTCGATCGACTATGCCGTTCTGGAGCGGGCTCAGGGTGTGACCGTAGTCGAAGCGCCGTTTCAATGGGATGACGTCGGAAGCTGGCTGTCACTGCCTCGACTGAACGGAGCGGACTCGGATAACAACACCGTCGACGGCCCATTCTGCGGCGTGGATACTCAGGGCTGCATCGTTCGTACGACCGGCGACCATCTGGTCGCGACTTTGGGTCTGCGAAATCTGATTATCGTTCACACCGACGATGCCACTCTCGTTGCGGACGCGTCGCAGTCGGAGCGTATCAAAGAGGTGCTGGCTCAACTGCAGAAACAGAATCGCACGGAATATATTTGAGATTTGGACCGGCGCCGTGGTATTTGAAATTTCAAATTTGAAATTCCCGAGCCGCCGGAGTCGCATGGTCATTCACGCATGACATTCCTCGGTCGATCGATCATAATCATGCACAGCTGAACATGACCTTCCTCACAAAGCCCTGCTGAAGAATCCCTCCCATGGCTCAAAACTTCTGCGGACGAACTCGACGCGAAATGCTCTGGCAGACCGGCTCCGGTTTTGCCGGAGTTGCGATGACAGCTCTTATGGATCGCGACGGCTTTCTGGCAAGCCAGTCCGTCGCTGCGGATGGTGAAACGCCTTTCGCAAATCCACTGGCTCCAAAGCAGTCTCACTTCGAACCCAAAGCAAAGAACGTCATCTTCCTGTACATGTATGGCGGGCCAAGTCAGGTCGACACGTTCGACTACAAGCCTTCGATGTATGGCATGGATGGCAAAACCATCGAGGTCAAAACCTTCGGTCGAGGCGGTCATCGGAATCAGGGTCGAATCGTCGAACCTCGCTGGAAGTTCAAGCAATACGGCCAATGCGGAAAGTGGATCAGTGATCTCTTCCCGAATCTCGGCACCTGTGCAGACGACATTGCCTTCATTCATTCGATGACAGCGGATTCGCCTATTCACGGGTCCGCCATGCTGATGATGAACTCAGGGAGAATCCTGAGCGGTAATCCGTGCCTGGGCTCGTGGGTCAACTACGGACTCGGCAGCGTGAATGAAGACCTGCCGGGATTCGTGGTAATGCTGGATCCACGAGGCGGCCCGATCAGCGGCTCCAAGAACTGGAGCAGCGGATACATGCCGGCGACTTATCAGGCTACCGTCATGCGTTCCGGCGCGAATCCGATTCTTGACCTGTCGCCACCTTCAGAACTGGCCGGCGGCGCGCAAAGAAAACTGCTGGACACACTGCGAAGCTACAACGAAGAGCACCTCGCTCCTCGAAATGACAACTCGAACCTGGCTGCTCGTATCGCCAGCTATGAGTTGGCCTATCGCATGCAGTCACAGGCTCCGGAAGCTGTTGATATTTCTCAGGAGACTCAGGCGACTCAGGAGCTGTACGGCCTGAATGATCCGAAGAGCGAAAAGTTCGGGCGTCAGTGTTTGCTGGCTCGTCGTATGGTCGAACGAGGCGTCCGCTTCGTGCAGATTTATTCCGGTGGTGCTCACAACGACGACAACTGGGATGCTCACACGGACATGGAAGCCAACCATAATCTGCATGCGGGCGAAACCGACAAGCCGATCGCCGGGTTGATTAAGGACCTCAAGGAACGAGGACTCCTGAAGGACACGCTGATCGTCTGGGGCGGTGAGTTCGGTCGTCAGCCAACGGCGGAGTACGCTACGGGCAGCGGTCGCGATCACAACAGCTACGGCTTCACCACCTGGATGGCCGGAGGCGGCATCAAGGGCGGCACAACGGTCGGGACAACTGATGAAATCGGCAGTCGTGCGGTTGACGATGTGTTCCATGTCAAACATATGCACGCCACGGTTCTGCATCAGTTGGGGCTTGATCCAGCGAAGCTGACGTACTTCTTTGGTGGCCTCGACAATTCGCTGGTTGGCGTGGAAGGTGCTCAGCCGATCTGGAAAATGATGTCGTAAACAGCGGCCCCCGTGTGAAATACGCGGAAGTAACAACCAAAACAAACAGCCCCATGCAGATGCATGGGGCTGTTTTTGTTCACTTATTCCGCTGGCCATAATCACAAGCCGCAACTGGGATCACAGGACACTGCGCCCGACAATTATCGCGATCACAGTCGCCTGCGGCTTGCCGTTAAACGAAATGCAAGCACGCCACAATCACCACTCGCCAAGTTCCTGCTGCAGTTCGCACC
>CANHVD010000235.1 GCA_947463775.1 Planctomycetaceae bacterium
AATCCAGCATGGTCAGCAGACAGTACGAGAGTGTACTTCAAAGCTCAGCAACACGACGGTACATTCGCAATTTGTTCGCGGTCAGTGTCAGATGACAGCGACGTAGTTATTCATATTCAGCGGCCAACTTACGCCAATATCGGGATCGCCTTCGACGGCCGCATCATCGTTCCATTTCGATCGAAAACTTTCGGAACAGTCCAGTTGCATTCATTCGACGGCCTGAAGAAAGTGCCGTCTACCGACGCCGATGCAATCCATCTTCAGGGGCAGTTCACGGACCGAAGTTCTTATGGTGCCTCGATGTCACCGGACCGCAAACGACTCTACTATGTCAGTGTTCCCGCTTCGGACGAAGATCTGAAAGCCAAAGCCCCAATATTAGCGACCAGTGGAACGACAAACTGAAGCAGCAGATTTGAGATTTCAGATCGGAACCCCTGACTCTGGCCCCTTCAGCGTTCCAGTGAAAATCCGCAGGGGAAACGGTGGCTGCTGCCAGAGCAACAGTGCGATTGCAGGGAGTTTGCCGTTGCGGTTTGAGGAATGGTAGAATCCGGCTCGGAGCTTGCTCGAAGAAATCCGCCTCGTTTGCTAGTGTTCGCGGCTGTAGAGCAGTCCCATTCTCCTCTGGCCGATGTGCGGTTGAGCTGAATTCAGGCGGACTGTCGGGAATCATTGACGTCGGCGACAACAAAACTGGAGCGAGGGCGGGGCCCTTGTTTTGCATTTATGGCGGAAAAAACCTATCTGGCGGTAGATCTGGGCGCGGAAAGCGGACGCGTCATGGCGGGACGGTTCGACGGAAAGCATGTCTCGCTGCATGAAATTCACCGCTTTGGCAATGGCCCGATCCGCCTGGGCGGAACGCTGCGTTGGAATCTGGTTGGTCTCTGGACAGAAATCCAGAACGGCCTCCGCGAAGCAGCGTCACGGTACGGCTCGTCCATTTCCTCCATCGGTGTCGATACGTGGGGCGTTGACTTCGTCCTGATGAACCGTAACGATGAGATGCTCGGTCAAGCCTGGAACTACCGCGATTCACGCACCGACGGCATGCTCGCGAAAGCTCTGCAACGAGTTCCTCGCGCGGAGATTTTCAGCCAGACCGGTTTGCAGTTTATGCAGATCAATTCGCTGTACCAATTGCTGGCGATGTGTGAACGCGATCCGGAACTGGTCTCGCAGGCGACTCGCTTTTTGATGATTCCGGACTTCTTCAACTGGTGCCTGTGCGGCAGCCGAGTTGTCGAGTTCACAAACGCGACAACCACGCAGATGCTCAACGCGACAACTCGCACGTGGGCCGACGATATTCTGCGACGTCTGGACATCCCGACTCAGATGTTTCCGGAAATTGTGAATCCGGGAGCTCAACTTGGAGGTCTGCGAAAAGACGTCAGTGAGTTTACCGGCTTGAACAAGGTGAATGTGGTTGCTCCGGCAACGCATGATACCGGTTCTGCGGTCGCGGCCGTTCCGACATCTCACACGGGTAACCCGGACTGGGCTTACATCAGCAGCGGCACGTGGTCATTGATGGGCGTTGAAGTGAACAATGCAGTGCTGAGCGAGAAAGCTCTGCAGCGCAATGTGACCAACGAAGGTGGCATCGGTGGCACTTATCGGCTGCTGAAAAACATCATGGGCCTTTGGCTCGTGCAACGCTGCAAGGTGGCGTTTGAAGAACGAGGCCTCAAGGTGGATTATGCGGAGCTGACTCGTAAAGCCGCGGGTGCAACTCCGTTTCGTTCGCTGGTTGATCCGGATCGACCCGAATTCCTGCGACCGACCGATATGACCGAAGCAATTGCTTCAGAATGTCGCCGCACGGGGCAGCCTGTTCCGGAGAACGAAGGTGAGTTCGTGCGATGTGCTTTGGAAAGCCTTGCGTTGAAGTATCGAATGGTGCTGGGATGGCTGGAAGAACTGACCGGTGTCAAAGTGAAGGTGATTCACGTCGTCGGCGGGGGTGCTCAGAATGCCCTGTTGAATCAATTCGCAGCAGATGCCTGCGGAGTTCCGGTCATCGCAGGTCCGGTTGAAGCGACAGCTTTGGGGAATGTGCTGGTGCAGGCGATGTCAGCCGGCGATATTTCTTCCCTGCATGAAATTCGCGAGGTGGTACGTCGGTCTGAATCAATTACCGAGTTTCATCCGAAGAACAATGACGGCTGGGACGACGCCTGGGAGCGATTCCGCCGGATTTGTGAGGTATAGTGGGGGCAAGGCTGGAAGGCGTTGTCGGGCAAATCGCCTGTTCGTTTAACGGCAAGACGGCTGACACTGAATTATAGTTAAAAATCCCGTCGGCGGAGCGACGGGTGTACGGTACACCCGTCGCTCCGTCGACGGGACTTCGCGACAAGCAGGATAGTGCCTTAGCGGCATCAGGCAGGATCATGGGACTTTTTGACAAACTAAAACGTGGGCTCGAGAAAACAAAACAGATTCTGCGAACCGATGTTCGCGACCTGTTTCGTTCCGGGCAGATTCTGGATGACAGCCTGCTGCAGGATTTCGAAGCACGACTGATCCGCACTGACATGGGTGTGACGGCCGCTGGTCGCATCACCGCACGACTGAAGGCTGATCATGGCGGGCGAACGGTCGACGTTGATGCCGTCTGGAAAACTGTACGCGACGAAATGATCGACCTGCTGAAAGGCACGGACGGCATTCGCTGGGATCTCAGCAATCCACTTTCGCCGATCATGAAAGCCGCTTCGGGACCAACTGTGATTCTGGTCGCCGGTGTTAACGGTGTGGGCAAGACAACGTCCATCGCCAAACTCACCAATCTGCTCATGAAGAACGGTCACAAAGTGGTACTCGCCGCCGGTGATACATTCCGCGCTGCGGCGGTAGAACAGTTGACGATGTGGAGCGAACGTCTGGGATGTCCGATTGTTCGCAAGGAGAGCAATTCTGATCCGGCCGCCGTGGCGTTTGAAGGCGTTCAGAAGGCCGTCGAAACGGGCGCGGATTATCTAATCGTCGATACGGCCGGCCGATTGCAGACTCAGAAGAACCTGATGGACGAGCTCGAAAAAATTCGCCGAGTCATGCGGAAGATTATTCCGGATGCTCCTCACGAGAGCCTGCTTGTTCTTGACGCAACAACCGGTCAGAACGGGCTGAGCCAGGCCAAGAGCTTTTCACAGGCGATCGGATGCACGGGCCTGATTCTGTCCAAACTCGACGGGACAGCTCGCGGTGGCGTGGTGGTGGCGATTCGGCAGGAGATGGGATTTCCAGTCAAATACATCGGCGTTGGTGAACAGGTGGATGACCTGGAGCTGTTTGATCCCGAAGGATTCGTCGACGCCCTGTTTGCCAAGTAGGCGTCAGCTTAAGGGATTACGCGAAGGATTTTTCACGCGAAGACGCCACGCCGCAAAGGAATGAAGCGGCAGCATGCAAGGAAGTCCGGCAAGACTCAGACTTTGAATTCCTCTTTGCGACTTAGCGGCTTTGCGTGAAACATGTTTTTTCTCACGCGAAGGCGCAAAGCCGCGAAGAAATGAAGCGGCAGGATGCGAGGAAGTTGAGCAAGACTCAGACTTTGAATTACTCTTTGCGACTTAGCGACTTCGCGTGAAACACGTTTTTCTCACGCGAAGGCGCAAAGCCGCGAAGGAATGAAGCGGCAGGTGCGGGGAAGTTGAGCAAGACTCAGACATTGCATTGCATTACTCTTTGCGACTTCGCGACTTTGAGTGAAACATTTTTTTTTCACGCAAAGACGCCAAGACGCAAAGGAATGAAGAAGCAGGATGCGGGGAAGTCGAGCAAGACTCAGACTTTGAATTACTCTTCGCGACTTCGAGTGAAACACGTTTTTTCTCACGCAAAGACGCCAAGACGCAAAGGAATGAAGAAGCAGGATGCGGGGAAGTCGAGCAAGACTCAGACTTTGAATTACTCTTCGCGACTTCGCGTGAAACACGTTTTTTCTCACGCAAAGACGCCAAGACGCAAAGGAATGAAGAAGCAGGATGCGAGGAAGTCGAGCAAGACTCAGACTTTGAATTACTCTTTGCGACTTAGCGGCTTTGCGTGAAACATGTTTTTTCTCACGCAAAGACGCCAAGACGCAAAGGACTGAAGAAGTAGGATGCGGGGAAGTCGAGCAAGACTCAGACATTGCATTACTCTTTGCGACTTCGCGACTTTGCGTGAGACATGCTCTTTCTGACGCCAAGAGGCAGAGCCGCAGATTTAATGAAGCGGCCGATTTTCCGTGTGTCATGCAGAATCACACGTGGAGTCGTCTCATTTTCACCGGGTCTGAGTCTCGCTTTGCGAGAGAAACCGGGACATTGCTTAGTAAAGTCTGGCAATTCGTAAAGATCGACTTCCGACGATCGCGCCTCATTTGTATTTTTCGCGTCAAATCGCGGGAGATGTGAGTTCACTGATTGTTCAGTTCAACGCAGCTTCCGCACTGGATGATTGTTTCCGGACTGGACCTATGAACGAATCTTCTGTACCCGCTCATCGCGACTTTGTCCGTCACATTATTGACGAAGATTTGCGGACCGGAAAATGGGACGGGCGAGTGCACACTCGATTTCCGCCCGAGCCAAACGGTTATCTGCACATCGGGCATGCAAAATCCATCTGCCTGAACTTCGGCATTGCCAAAGAGTATGGTGGCAAATGCAATCTCCGCTTCGACGATACAAACCCGGAGAAGGAAGAAGTCGAGTACGTTGATTCCATTATGGAAGACGTCCGATGGCTGGGCTTCGACTGGGAAGATCGTCTGTTCTATGCATCGGACTACTTTGAACAGCTCTATCAGTGGGCCGAGAAGCTGATTCGTGACGACAAAGCGTACGTCTGCAGTTTGCCTCAGGAGAATATTCGCGACGGACGCGGCAGTGCTTCGGAAGCCGGTGTCGACAGCCCGTATCGCAGTCGATCTGTCGACGAGAACCTGGATCTGTTTCGCCGCATGCGAGCAGGCGAATTTCAGGACGGCGCGCATGTGTTGCGAGCGAAGATCGACATGGCTCACAAGCACATGCTGATGCGCGATCCGATCATGTATCGCATTCGCCATGCGGAACATCATCGAACGGGCCACAAGTGGTGCATCTATCCGACCTACGATTACACGCATGGTCAGTCGGATTCACTCGAAGGCATCACACATTCGATTTGCACGCTGGAGTTCGAAAACCATCGTCCGTTGTACGACTGGTACTGCAGTGCACTCGGGATTCATCATCCGCAGCAGATTGAGTTCAATCGATTGAACCTGACGTACACCATGATGAGCAAGCGTCGGCTGCTGGAACTGGTCCAGGGCAAGCACGTGCATGGCTGGGATGATCCTCGCATCCCGACACTGCGAGGATTGCGCCGCCGTGGATATACACCAGAAGCCATTCGAGCATTCGTGGCTTATGTTGGTGTAACCAAACACAACGCCACGATGGACATGGGAGTTCTCGAGAACCATATTCGTGAAGACCTGAACAAACGCGCCGAGCGTCGAATGGGTGTGCTGAATCCTCTGAAGGTCGTCATCACGAATTATCCGGATGATCAGACCGAGGAGATGGAAGCCATCAACAACCCGGAAGACCCCTCCGCTGGAAGCCGTAAGGTGCCATTCAGTCGCGAGCTGTACATTGAGCGCGACGACTTTATGGAGGAACCTCCGAAGAAGTTTTTCCGCTTGTCGCCGGGCAAAGAAGTTCGACTTCGCTGGGCCTATTTTGTGACCTGCACCAGTGTGGTCAAAGACGCGAGTGGAGAGATCACAGAGATTCACTGCACGTATGATCCTGCCACCAAAGGCGGCGATGCACCGGATGGCCGCAAGGTTAAGGCAACATTGCATTGGGTTTCAGCAAAGCATGCCGTGCAGGCGGAAGTGCGGATGTACGATCATTTATTCCTCAAAGAGGACCCCGATGAAGTCGCGGATCCAAAGCTGGACTGGAAGTCGAATCTGAATCCGGATTCACTGAAAGTGATCAGCAACGCGATGCTGGAGCCAGCACTTGGCACAGGAAAAACCGGTGATCGCTTTCAATTTGAACGCCTGGGTTACTTCTGTGTCGACCTCGATTCTTCGTCCTCGAAGGTTGTGTTTAACCGCACCGTGACGCTGAAGGATCAGTGGGCTAAAGAGCAGTCTAAGGGCTGATTTTGCTTCATTTTTGTCGATTCAACAGGACGTCGGAGTCCGTACCATGATGGTTCGGACCCGGCGTTTTTTGCGTTTATGCAATCTGATTAATCTGATGGTTGCAGATGAGAATCGGGAATCCTTCTTGCGGTTCCGCGTCGGGAAAGGCAGAATCCGTCAGGTGCCCCTGAAGATTTCATGCGAGCGGCGGGCACATGCTTGAGGGATTAAGACGTGGCTGCGACGCGAAAACGAATGTTGGTGATGGGCCGAACTGGCTCCGCTGTCCCCGGGATCAAAGAACTGACTGGTGAGTTGGTGGACGTCGTCTCCGCCAATGATGTCCCGCTGCCGGATTCTTCGGCCGACTACATGGTCGTTGATAGCTCCGAACCAGGCCTGATGTCTGACATGCAGGTCTGCGGCATGGGCCTCTTCAGCGCATTGCCGGATGGCGTGGTGTTGCTGGATGAATCGCAGAATATCCTTTGGCATAACTCTACGTTTCGTAATCTTCTGAAGACCGATGCATTGCTGGTCGGGCAAATGCTGCAGGATGTCATCAAGCCGGCCGACGGAACTGATCTTCGACGAGTCATGGTGCCGTCGAATCCAGGCGAGGCCGCGTCACTTAATGTGCGGCGAGAAGATCGCAGCAGTCTTGGTCTGCGTCTGGCACGCACGACGATTTCTCTGGGTGGCAATCAGCACAACGCGATGATCCTGACAGTGCGCGACGTCAGCAAGCAGATGCTGGAGAAGCAAAAGCAGGACGCGATTTATCGAGCTGGCCTGGAGATGGGAAATCTCGCTCCTGACGAAGTCACCGCGATGACTCACGAAGAACGAGTTTCGCTGTTGAAAGAACAGATCCTGCAGTTGACTCAGGAAGTACTTGGCTACGACACGTTTGAGATTCGCCTGCTGAATACTGAGTCGCAGGAACTGATGCCGCTGCTGGAATTCGGAATGGATCCTGAAGCGGCGTCGCGGCGACTTTTCGCGGCGGAAACTGGCAATGGCGTCACGGGGTTTGTAGCGTTCAGCAATCGCAGCTACCTTTGTGCCGACACCAAGAATGATCGACTTTATCTTTGCGGCGCGGCGGATGCTCGCAGTTCTCTGACGGTGCCGCTGACAATTCGCGATTCAGTTCTTGGCACGTTCAATGTCGAGAGTCCGGGGACTCTGTCGTTCAATCAAAAGGACCTGGACTTTCTCACGCTGTTTGGTCGTGTTGTGGCGAGTTCGCTCAATCAGCTTCAGCTCTTAGCGGCGGAGAAAGTTACCGCAGCCACCGAGAATTCTGATCGCCTGCGTCGAGAAGTCGCAGAACCCTCAGACGAGATTCTGCACGCCTCGACCTGGATTCTGGATCGGTATATTGGTCACGATCCTGATGTCTGTGAACGGCTTCATCTGATCGCGGATCGCATTCGCAAGATCAGTTCCAGCGTCGGTACAGTGGCTCCGGCGAGCGATGGCGGCGGGATGATGGGGTCTTCGGCTCCAATTCGTCCGCCTCGAAAAGCACTGCAGGGCAAACGAGTTCTCGTGGTGGATCAGGATGCGACGGCTCGTGAGGAAGCTCATGACCTGCTGGGACAAATGGGCTGCGAAGTGGAAGCTGTTCAGAATGCGACGGCCGCTTGTGCAATGTTGAGGAATCATCATTACGACGTGGTACTGACAGATATTCGCCTGTCTGACGCCAACGGCTATGAGTGTTTCCGGAGGCTGCGTGAGATCAACGGGCTCGTTCCAATCATCATGATGACGGCCTTCGGGTATGATGCATCGCATTCGATCGTAAAGGCTCGTCAGGAAGGCCTGAAAGCCGTGCTCTACAAACCGTTCCGACGTGCTCAAATGCTGGATGAAGTCGAAAAAGCGGTGACCACACCGCCGCCAAGTTAGTGGTCGGCCGGAGAGCCTCGTGAGCGGCATGGCGCTAGCCACCGGTGACT